>NZ_JAGXJM010000347.1:0-263 GCF_019091445.1 Streptomyces sp. GbtcB7 | reverse complement strand
CCCCGGCGTTCTGGGAGCACTGTGGTCACATGAACACCACCACGATGCCGGGGGCCAGAATTCGTGTCACGCCGCTGCGGTCGCTGGCGGCACGCACCTATGTCCCGCGCCGCCGAGGAAGTGGAAGAGGCGCGGAGAGGTCACGGGGGTGGGGAGGACAGGTCCCAGCCGCCCAGGTGGCCGGGGTCGACGGGGAGGACGCGGGGGGGGTGGTCCAGGGGGCGGGGCCTCAAGTGGCCGTGGGGGGGGGGGGCGGGGGCGGC
>NZ_JAGXJM010000346.1:0-263 GCF_019091445.1 Streptomyces sp. GbtcB7 | reverse complement strand
CTGAACATTTTTGTCAATTAAAAGTCCTAAAGATCATGTAATTGATTCTTTGTGCATCATATTCTAATGAAGATGCATTTTTGTGACTATATCATTGAATTATTTGATAATGAAAATTTATTGACAAAAAAAGAATAGCATATAGTGAAAAGAGAGAATTAAGAAAATGGGGTTTAAAAAAGTTAAGTTTTATGGAGTTATTGCAGAGGGAGCAGACATTTTGAAAGCAAAGGGCAACAATGTTTTCACACACTAATGGTGAC
>NZ_JAGXJM010000345.1:0-263 GCF_019091445.1 Streptomyces sp. GbtcB7 | reverse complement strand
AAATGCGGAGGAAGTACCCCTCTATGAGACACCGAATACAAATTGAGGTACTACCGTCTAGCCAATGGACGTAAAACGAAGCACTCAATGGGAGGTAACCCATTTTCAACAAGAAGATATGGAGGAGCCGTCAACGCAGATTTGTTTTCCTTATTCCCTTTCTTCTTGTTTCAATTTATTTGTTTATTTGCTTTATTTTTGAGTCGTAGCTCCCAACTTCATGCTTACATCTATACTTTATTTTATGAACATTGAGGACAATG
>NZ_JAGXJM010000344.1:0-263 GCF_019091445.1 Streptomyces sp. GbtcB7 | reverse complement strand
CGAGGGGTACGGCTCAAGCGAACAGGCCGCGCAGAGGTGACCTCGGACAAATCGTGCCGAGGGACACGACCCAGGCGGGCAAGCCGTGCAGAGGTGGACTCGGGCAAATCATGTCGAGGGACACGGATCAGGCAGGCAAGCCGTGCAGAGGTGACCTTGGGCAGATCGTGCCGAGGGACACGACTCAGGTGGGCAGGCCGCGCAGACGTGGCCTCGGGCAGATCGTGCCGAGGGACATGGCTCAGGTGGGCAGGCCGCGCAGA
>NZ_JAGXJM010000343.1:0-263 GCF_019091445.1 Streptomyces sp. GbtcB7 | reverse complement strand
ACGTCACGGGCAAGGACGAACTCCTCAACGCCGCCACCGACGCCGTCATCGCCACCACCACGACCACCGACACCACCGGTACCGCCGCTACAACGCCGCAGGAAGCGATCCGCACCCTCGCACTCGGCGTGTTCGACGCGATCGACGCCCACCCCTGGATCGGCACACAACTCGCCCGCGCCCCCGCCCAGTCACCCATCCTGCGGGTCTTCGAACACCTCGGACGCCACATCCAAACCCTCGGCGTACCCCACCCCGCCCAG
>NZ_JAGXJM010000342.1:0-264 GCF_019091445.1 Streptomyces sp. GbtcB7 | reverse complement strand
CGATGGAGGCCGCGAAGACCATGGGCCACAGGACGAGGCAGAAGTGGGAACCCCCCCCCCAGTGCAGGGCCTTGCTCCACGTGGAGCCCCCCACCAGAGGCGGCCGGGCGACCCCCAGCAGCGGGGACCCCATCGCCAGGAACATGGTGGGAGCCAGCAGGAGGAGGCAAGTCGTCACCTTGGTCTGGGGGGTGACGGGTCCGATGGTGCCCCGGTGGTGCAGACCCAGCAGGCCGCCTCCACTGCCCCGGCCGACTCCAGGGG
>NZ_JAGXJM010000341.1:0-264 GCF_019091445.1 Streptomyces sp. GbtcB7 | reverse complement strand
ATTGGATTCGATCACCGGAGCACTAATCAACGAGCATGTCTTTAAGTCATAATGGCTTGTGACTAATCTCATTGAGGTAAAAGTTGAGCATCAAATCATGACACACAAAATTGCTCAATTAAAATAATTGGACGAAATTTTGATTGGGTCGCCCGTCGTCCGTCGTCCGTCGTCGACTCAAAAGTCCACTTTGATCTCCTCCGCGTGATCTTGTTGGGAGCGGATCAGATGGCGCTCATTGTCTCACGATCTCAAGGTCGGACC
>NZ_JAGXJM010000340.1:0-264 GCF_019091445.1 Streptomyces sp. GbtcB7 | reverse complement strand
CCTAGGCTTTGAACACATATAATGTTTCATAGGTTCTTAGCAAGGCATGTATTTTGTATGTGGTTAGCTTGTGATTATCAAAGCTTATAATCTTATTTCATCTATATGATTGAACTTGTTCGTATTCTAATAAGTTGATGTTGTATATATCTAATTGTACACGTTTAGAAATTCTTCTTATCATCTTATGTCTTTAAGATATGATTAATAATGTCATATATGTGAGCATTTGATGGACTATAGGAAGCTTTAAGTTTGGACACC
>NZ_JAGXJM010000339.1:0-264 GCF_019091445.1 Streptomyces sp. GbtcB7 | reverse complement strand
CCTCCCGCTGGTCGCCGTGCCCACCAACCTCGCGCACGACGGCCTGTGCTCGCCCGTCGCGCCCCTCGACAACGACGCGGGCCGCGGCTCCTACGGTGTGCCGAACCCGATCGCGGTCGTCATCGCCCTCGATGTGATCCGCGAGGCACCGGCGCGCTTCGTGCGGGCCGGCATCGGCGACGCGGTCTCCAACATCAACTCGATCGCGGACTGGGGACTCTCCCACCGCGTCAACGGCGGGAAGATCGGCGGCCTCGCCTCCGC
>NZ_JAGXJM010000034.1:0-135177 GCF_019091445.1 Streptomyces sp. GbtcB7 | reverse complement strand
TGCGCAGCAGGGGCCGCTCCGTGTCGGACTCGGCGCGCTCGCGCAGGCCCTGGATGAGGGCGGCGTGGTCGACGGTGGTCCGGGATCGCGAAGGCTCCCCGGCGAGGAGACTGGCAGCAGCCCCGAGCAGATACCCGGCGTCCACCAGGACGATGCAGCGGTCCACGCGGTCCACCCTCTTTCCGGTTCCGGGAGGTTTGCTTCGGGCTTCCTTCGAGTCTGCCCGACGGCGCGGAGGTTAACGGCCCGAACTCGATCTTCGGCGTGGCGAATCGGGGGATAACGCTCCGACAGGGCTTATTACGCACGGTAATTCTCCGAAATGCACTGCTTGTCAGGCTATGTGAATGTGAATCTGGATCCGGCCCTGACCCCTAGGGCCCCACAGGAGGCAATCACCATGGCCAAGAACAAGAACCGCAAGCAGGGCGGCCAGCAGGACCGCTCCTCGCAGGCCGAGCGTGCGCAGGAGCAGGCGCAGCGGTCCTCGACGGAGGCTCACACGCCGATGTCGCAGGCCCAGGGCAGCCCCGCGGATGTCGCCCGCAAGCACCAGAAGCGCTTCGGCCACAACTGAGGCCACGCGTAAGGGCTGTTGAGGCCCAGGCATACACCGAGGGGCGCACCCGACAACGGATGCGCCCCTCGCGTACATCATCTGATCCTGTCGGCTGATCCCGTCAGCCCGCGAGGCAGGACGGGCCCAGCAGCACCTTCAAGTCACCGAACAGCGCCGGATCCGGCTTCACCCGGTGCCGGTCGAGCCGCAGCACGGTGGTCTTGCGCGGGCCCTGGAGCCTGATGCGCACCTCGCTCTCGCCCTTGTGGTGGCTGAGGATCTCGCCGAGGCGGCTCACCATCGGCGGGGTGACCTTCAGCGCCGGGATCGTGAGGATCACGGGCGCGTTGGTGCCCGCGTTCGACAGGTCGGGGACCTGGAGTTCCATCGCGACCAGCCGCGGCACGTCCTCGCGCTTGTCGAGGCGTCCCTTGACGAAGACGACCGCGTCCTCGACGAGTTGGGTCGACACCAGCTGGTACGTCGCCGGGAAGAACATGCACTCGATGGAACCGGCCAGGTCCTCCACCGTGGCGATCGCCCAGGCGTTGCCCTGCTTGGTCATCTTGCGCTGGAGGCCCGAGATGATGCCGCCGATGGTGACGACCGCGCCGTCCGCGTGCTCACCTCCGGTGAGCTGGGAGATGCCCGCGTCGGCCTTGTCGGACAGCACGTGCTCCAGGCCGAAGAGCGGGTGGTCGGAGACGTACAGACCGAGCATCTCCCGCTCCTGGGCGAGCAGATAGGCCTTGTCCCACTCGTCGGTGGTGAACTCCACGTCGAGTCCGAAGCCCGGCTCGCTGGTGTCCTCGTCGCCCATGCCGCCGAAGAGGTCGAACTGGCCCTCGGCCTCCTTGCGCTTGACCTGCACCACGTTGTCGATCATCGGCTCGAACTGCGCGGTGAGGCCCTTGCGGGTGTGCCCCATGGTGTCGAACGCGCCTGCCTTGATCAGCGATTCCGTGGTGCGCTTGTTGCAGGCGACGGCCTCGACCTTGTCGAGGTAGTCCGGGAAGGAGGCGTACTTCCCCTTGGCCTTGCGGCTCTTGATGATCGACTCGACGACGTTCGTGCCGACGTTGCGGACGGCGGAGAGGCCGAAGAGGATCACGTCGTCGCCCTGGGCGGCGAAGTTCTGCTCCGACTCGTTGACGTTGGGCGGCAGCACCTTGATGCCCATGCGCCGGCACTCGTTCAGATAGATCGCGGACTTGTCCTTGTCGTCCTTGACCGAGGTGAGCAGGCCCGCCATGTACTCGGCGGGGTAGTTCGCCTTCAGGTAGGCGGTCCAGTACGAGACCAGTCCGTACGCGGCCGAGTGGGCCTTGTTGAAGGCGTAGCCGGCGAAGGGGACCAGCACGTCCCACAGGGCCTGGATCGCCTCGTCGCTGTAGCCGTTCTTCTGGGCGCCGGCCTGGAAGATGGTGAAGTTCTTCGCCAGCTCGTCGGGCTTCTTCTTGCCCATCACGCGGCGCAGGATGTCGGCCTCGCCGAGCGAGTACCCGGCGATGATCTGGGCGGCCTTCTGCACCTGCTCCTGGTACACGATCAGGCCGTAGGTGACCGCCAGAACCTCCTGGAGGGGCTCCTCCAGCTCCTTGTGGATCGGCGTGATCTCCTGCAGGCCGTTCTTACGGAGCGCGTAGTTCGTGTGCGAGTCCATGCCCATCGGGCCGGGACGGTAGAGCGCCGAGACGGCGGAGATGTCTTCGAAGTTGTCGGGCTTCATCAGGCGCAGCAGCGAGCGCATGGGGCCGCCGTCGAACTGGAAGACGCCGAGGGTCTCACCGCGCTGGAGCAGTTCGAAGGTCGTCGGATCGTCGAGCGGGAGGGCCAGCAGGTCGAGATCGATGCCCTTGTTGGACTTCACCATCTTGACGGCGTCGTCCATGATCGTCAGGTTGCGCAGGCCGAGGAAGTCCATCTTCAGCAGGCCGAGCGACTCGCACTGCGGGTAGTCCCACTGCGTGATGGTCACGCCGTCGGTGTGCCGCACCCAGACCGGGGCGTGGTCGACGATGGGTTCGCTGGACATGATGACGCCGGCGGCGTGCACGCCCATCTGCCGGACCAGGCCCTCGACGCCCTTGGCGGTGTCGATGACCTTCTTCACGTCCGGCTCGTTCTCGTACATCGAGCGGATCTCGCCGGCCTCGCTGTAGCGCGGGTGCGAGGAGTCGGTGATGCCGCTGAGGTCGATGCCCTTGCCGAGGACGTCGGCGGGCATCGCCTTGGTGAGGCGGTCGCCCATGGCGTACGGGTAGCCCAGGACGCGCGCGGAGTCCTTGATGGCGTTCTTCGCCTTGATCTTTCCGTAGGTGCCGATCATGGCGACCTTGTCGGCGCCGTATTTCTCGGTCACGTACCTGATCACCTCGACGCGCCTGCGCTCGTCGAAGTCGATGTCGACGTCGGGCATGGAGACGCGCTCGGGGTTCAGGAACCGCTCGAAGATCAGACCGTGCGGGATCGGGTCGAGGTCGGTGATGCCCATGGCGTACGCGACGATCGAACCGGCCGCCGAGCCACGGCCCGGGCCCACGGCGATGCCCTGCTTCTTGGCCCACATGATGAAGTCGGCGACGACGAGGAAGTACCCCGGGAACCCCATCTGGATGATGACGTCCATCTCGTACTCGGCCTGCTTCTGGCGGTCCTCGGGGACGCCGCCGGGGAAGCGGCGCTCCATGCCGAGGCGCACCTCCTCCTGGAACCAGGTGACCTCGGTGTAGCCCTCGGGGATGTCGAACTTCGGCATGAGGTTCTTCGCCTCGAACATGCCGGCGGTGTCGATCTGCTCGGCCACCAGGAGGGTGTTGGCGCAGCCCTGCTGCCAGGCGTCCGAGGAGTCGACGGCGTACATCTCGTCCGTGGACTTCAGGTAGTAGCCGGTGCCGTCGAAGCGGAAGCGGTCCGGGTCGGAGAGGTTCTTGCCGGTCTGGATGCACAGCAGGGCGTCGTGGGCGGTCGCCTCGTGCGCGTACGTGTAGTGCGAGTCGTTCGTCACCAGGGGCGGGATGCCGAGCTTCTTGCCGATCTCCAGGAGTCCGTCACGGACCCGGCGCTCGATCTCGATGCCGTGGTCCATCAGCTCCAGGAAGTAGCGGTCCTTGCCGAAGATGTCCTGGTACTCGGCGGCCGACTTCAGTGCCTCGTCGTACTGGCCCAGGCGCAGGCGGGTCTGGAGCTCGCCGGAGGGGCAGCCGGTGGAGGCGATGAGCCCCTCGGACCACTGGGAGATGGTCTCCTTGTCCATCCGGGGCCACTTCTGGAGCCAGCCCTCGGCGTACGCGTCCGAGGAGAGCTTGAAGAGGTTGTGCAGGCCGGTCCGGTTCGCCGCCCAGATCGTCTTGTGCGTGTAACCACCCGAACCGGACACGTCGTCGCGCTTCTGGTGCGGCTGGCCCCACTGGATCTTGCGCTTGTTGCGCCGGGACTCCGGGGCGACGTACGCCTCGATGCCGATGATCGGTGTGACGCCCGCCTTCTTCGCCGTGTGGAAGAAGTCGTAGGCCCCGTGAAGGTTGCCATGGTCACTCATGGCGATGTGCGTCATGCCCATCTCATTGCAGGCGTTGAACATGTCCTTGAGCCGCGCGGCACCGTCCAGCAGCGAGTACTGGGTGTGGACGTGCAGGTGCGTGAACGGCGGCTTTGACACGGCTTCGGCCTCCAAGAAGAACAATCGTCGACAGGCTGCGGACAGTCTGGGGGGACAGCGTCGAAGTCTATGACGCGCCACTGACACTCCGCGGCCGATCACCCGTACCTTCATGCGGGGCGCGGGGCACGCGCGCGTACCGTTCGTCCCCGGCGCGCGGGCACTCCCGCGTACCTTCGTCCGTTGGGAGAGGACGGAAGCAACCGTCCCGGCGGACGGACACGTCCTTCCCCCATGTCAAGCACCACCTGCACCAGGAGGCACCCAGCGATGTCGGTCCCGCAGCTCAGCGCCGAGCAACGCGGCGAGCAGATCCTCGCCGTCTTCGACACCGCCTTCGGCGAGCTCCTGGCCGCCGACCCGGCCGCGTTCCGCGTAAAGTTCCGCAAGATGGCGGCCTCCGCCTTCGCGTTCTACCGGGGCACGGCGGGCCTCTTCTACCACGACCTCACCGCGGAGATCGGGTTCGGGCCCAGGCGCGGCGGACCGTACCTGGACGAGCGCACCTCCCGCGTGTGGATCCATGGCGACCTGCACGCCGAGAACTTCGGCACGTACATGGACGCCAACGGCCGCCTGATCTTCAACGTGAACGACTTCGACGAGGCGTACGTCGGCCCCTTCACCTGGGACCTCAAGCGATTCGCCGCCTCCGTGGCCCTCATCGGGTACGCGAAGGCGCTCAGTGACGACCAGATCACCGAACTGGTCAAGGTGTACGCGGCCGCCTACCGCGAGCGCATCCACGCCCTGGCCACCGGCGCCAAGAGCGACGAGGTGCCGCCCTTCACCCTGGACACGGCCGAGGGCCCGCTCCTGGACGCGCTGCGTGACGCCCGCTCGCTGACCCGCTTCGGGCTGCTCGACTCGATGACCGAGATCCGCGACTTCGAGCGCCGCTTCGCGCCCGGCGGCGGCTCCATCGAGCTCGACGCGGCCACCCGCTACAAGGTGCTCGCGGCCTTCGACGGCTACCTGGAGACGCTCCCCGAGTCCTCCCTGGCCCGCCCGGACTCCTACCGGGTGAAGGACGTCGTCGGCCGGCGCGGCATCGGCATCGGCTCCGCCGGGCTGCCTTCGTACAACATCCTTCTGGAGGGCAACAGCGACGCCCTGGAGAACGATGTCGTGATCTACATCAAGCAGGCCCAGACCCCGGCCGTCTCCCGGCACATCACGGACTCCTCGATCCGCGAGTACTTCCAGCACGAGGGCCACCGCACGGTGATCTCCCAGCGCGCCCTGCAGGCGCACGCCGACCCGTGGCTGGGCTGGACCGAGCTGGACGGCGCCGGCCAGCTGGTCGCCGAGGTCTCGCCGTACGCGGTGGACCTGGACTGGGGCGACATCGACGACCCGGAGGAGATCGCCTCGGTCGTCGCCGACCTCGGCCGGGCCACGGCCACCATGCACGCCGCGGCCGACGACGAGAGCGGCCACTCGGAGCTGGTCCCGTTCTCCACCGAGCGGGCCATCGACGCGGCGATCGCCGCCGACGAGGACGGCTTCTCGGGCCTCCTGGTGGACTTCGCGCACAGCTACGGCGCACGCGCGCGTGCCGACCACCAGATCTTCGTCGACCTGTTCCGCAACGGCCGGATCCCGGGCCTGTAGGCACCCGGACGACGGACCCACAACGCTCCCGTAACACATAGGAACCCTTTAGGGGGCTCTTACGGGAGCACGTGGGACACTCGGCTCCGCTATGGACATATCCGGGACCCAGCTCAGAGCCGTGCGCGCGGCACTGTTCACGGCTGTCGTCGTGACGCTCTCCACCGCGTCGCACGTTCTGCTGTCCCGGGTCCCGCTGCCGCTGGGCACCATGGCGGCGATCGCCGCGGCCGTCTTCGTCATCGCGTACGCGCTGGCGGGCCGCGAGCGCGGCTTCGGCCGGATCGCCGCCCTGCTCATCCCGCTGGAGCTGACCGCCGACACCGTGTTCACCACGGGCCAGCACGTCTGTTACGGCAGGGCGGGCGGCCCCGTCGCGGGCCCGCTGCGCTCGGTCGGCTTCGACGTGCTGTGCGGCGGCGGCAGCGTGGGCACCCCGCTGGCCCATGTGACCGGCGGCAGCGGCGACCGTGCCGCCACCCTGCTCGCGCAGACCGACCCGGCCGCCGCCTGGCTGCTGCTCGCCGCCCATGTCAGCGTCGGGCTGCTCGCGGCCGCCTGGCTGCGCCGCGGCGACCGCGCCCTGGACCAGCTGCTGCGCGCGGTGGCCGCGGCCACCTTCCGGCCCCTGCTGATCGCGGTCGCCGCGGTGACCGTACGGCTCGCCCCGGTACGCCGGCTGCCGCGCCCCGCGCGCCGGAGCGCGGGCGCCCGCACCCGCCTGTTCGTGCACTCCCTGGGACGGCGTGGACCGCCGCTCTCGGCCGCTTTCGCCTGAGCCATCGCTTCTGCGCGACAGCCCTTGAGCACCAGCGGTCCCCCATACGTATCCCGCGTACGACGTGTGCGCGTCCCCCATGGAGATCACCAACATGAGCAAGCGAAACAGCCAGGCGGCGAAGACGGCGGCCCGCGAGAAGCTGCGCCTCGAGCGCGAGCGCCAGGCCAAGCGCGACAAGGTCAAGCGCCAGGCCATCGTGGCCGGCTCCATCGTCGCCGTCCTCGCGATAGCCGGCGGCGTCGGCTACGCGGTCGTGCAGAACAACAAGCCGAGCTACTGGGCGGGCCTGAAGGACGCCAAGGTCGTCGCCCCGGCCAACACCACCGGCACCAAGGGCACCACCGTCGTCATCGGCAAGAGCACCGCCAAGAAGACCCTCAAGGTCTACGAGGACCCGCGCTGCCCGGTCTGCGCCCAGTTCGAGCAGACCGTCGGCTCGACCGTGAAGAAGGACATCGACGACGGCAAGTTCAAGTTCCAGTACGTCGGTGCCACGTTCATCGACGACAAGGACAACGGCCAGGGCTCCAAGAACGCGCTGAGCGCCCTGGGCGCCGCGCTGAACGTCAGCTCCGAGGCGTTCCTCGAGTACAAGACCGCGCTGTACTCGACGAAGTGGCACCCGGACGAGACGACCGACAAGTTCAAGGACGACGCCTACCTCCTCAAGGTCGCCGACACCGTTCCCGCGCTGAAGGGCAACACCGCGTTCCAGAACGCGGTGAAGAAGGGCACCTACGACGCCTGGGCGATGGCCATGTCGAAGACCTTCGACGACAACAAGGAGGGCGTGACCGGCACCCCGGGCTTCGTCATGGACGGCAAGCAGCTCAACGGCGGCACCCCGCTCCTGACGGTGGCCGACTTCGACAAGGTGGTGGACGCGGCTCTCAAGGGCTGACGCCGACGGGGAATCCGGCCTCCGCGTGAAGAGCGGGCGAACTTTCGAGGTTCGCCCGCTCTCGCACGTACCGATCAGTAACCTGTTCGGTCGTGACCAGTCGATACAGATCATCCGAGGGGTCCCAGGGCCTCAACTCTCCCTCGCCGCGCCGCCGTACGGTCGTCAAGGCCGCGGCGGCGACCGCTGTCCTGGCCGGCCCGCTCGCCGCCGCCCTGCCGGCCCGCGCCGCCACGGACGCCCCCGCCTTCCTGCACGGCGTCGCCTCCGGCGACCCGCTCCCGGACGGCATCCTGCTGTGGACCCGGGTGACGCCCACCTCCGCGGCGATACCCGGCTCCGGCGTCGGCCCCGACACCGAAGTCAGCTGGACCGTCGCCAAGGACAAGGCGTTCGCCACGATCGTCTCCAAGGGCTCCCTCACCGCGACGGCCGCCTCCGACCACACCGTGAAGGCGGACATCCGCGGCCTGGAACCGGCCACGGACTACTGGTTCCGCTTCTCCGCGGGCGGCACCGACTCGCCCGTCGCCCGCACACGTACCGCCCCGGCCGCCAACGCCGCCGTGGCGGGCCTGCGCTTCGGCGTCGTCACCTGTGCCAACTGGGAGGCGGGCTACTTCTCGTCGTACCGCCATCTCGCGGCCCGGGGCGACCTGGACGCCTGGCTGCATCTCGGGGACTACATCTACGAGTACAAGTCCGGCGAGTACGCGGCGCGCGGCACGGTCGTGCGGCCGCACTCCCCCGCGAACGAGATCATCACCCTCGCCGACTACCGCACCCGGCACGGCAGGTACAAGACCGACCCGGACCTCCAGGCCCTGCACCACAAGGCGCCGGTCGTGGCGATCTGGGACGACCACGAGTTCGCCGACAACGCCTGGTCCGGCGGCGCGGTCAACCACACCGAGGGCGCCGAGGGCACCTGGACGGCACGTCAGGCCGCCGCGAAGCAGGCCTACTTCGAGTGGATGCCGGTTCGCCCGGCGATCGAGGGCACCACCTACCGCCGGCTGCGCTTCGGCAAGCTCGCCGACCTCTCCCTGCTCGACCTGCGGTCCTTCCGCTCCCAGCAGGCGTCCACGGCCAGCGGCACGGTCGACGACCCGAACCGTACGATCACGGGCCGGGCTCAACTCGACTGGCTGAAGGCCGGGCTGAAGGCGTCCGACACCACCTGGCGGCTGGTCGGCAACTCGGTGATGATCGCGCCGTTCGTCATCGGCTCGCTCACCGCCGACCTGCTCAAGCCGCTCGCCAAGCTGCTGGACCTGCCGCAGGACGGCATCGGCGTCAACACCGACCAGTGGGACGGCTACACCGACGACCGCCGTGAACTCCTCGCCCATCTGCGCTCGAACGCGATCGGCAACACGGTGTTCCTCACCGGCGACATCCACATGTCCTGGGCCAACGACGTACCGGTGGACGCCGGGACGTACCCGCTGTCCGCGTCGGCCGCCACCGAGTTCGTGATCACCTCGGTGACCTCCGACAACCTCGACGACATCGTGAAGGTCCCCGAGGGCACGGTCTCCGCGATCGCCGCCCCGCTCATCCAGATCGCCAACCGGCACGTCCACTGGGTCGACACCGACCGCCACGGATACGGCGTCCTGGACATCACCGCCGACCGCGCGCAGATGGACTACTACGTCCTGTCCGACCGCACGAACGCCAACGCGACCTCGTCCTGGGCTCGTTCGTACCGCACGCGCACCGGCACCCAGAAGGTCGAGCGCACCTACGACCCGGTGTAGAAAACAATTCCGGGCGTGGAGAAGATCTTGATAGCGTCGGGCGCATTGTCGGATCGTCATATTGACGGTCCGTCAGTTCCACCACGATTGGAGTCACATGGCCACCCCCCAAAGTGTCCTGACGAAGACCGCAGTGCTCGGCGCCGCCCTGGCCCTCGCCGGACTCACCGCCACATCCGCCGAGGCACAGGAAGCCACGGCGGCAGCGGCACCGGCGTTCGTCAACCTGACCACGGCGGAAAGCTCTCCCATATACGCCCAGCCCACTTCCTCGTCGACGAGGTACCGCACGGAGCCGCGGGGCACGACCCTGCGGATCCAGTGCTCGACCACCAAGACCCCCTCGGGGGAACGGTGGTTCAGGATCTACGACTCCCAGCCGACGTCCTGGGTGTGGTCCGGTCACTTCCCGTCGCAGGTGCACCCGCCCAAGGAGTGCTTCCCGGGCTAGGTTCGCCGACGTTCCACAACGCCGGTAGTCGCAGTTGACCGAAGGTGAACAGGCAGGCCCGGGTCATCCAACAGATGACCCGGGCCCGTCTGTTGGAAGCCTGTCTCCCCGGTGCGGCGGACCGCTACAGCGAGTCGAGGAAGCCGAGCGCCACCCGCCAGGTGGCCTCGGCGGCCTCCCCGTCGTAGTCGGGCAGGTCGGGGTCGGTGTACAGGTGCCCGGCACCCGCGTACCGGTAGATCTCCACGTCCGCACCCGCCCGCTGCATCTGCAGGTACCAGGCGCTCAGCCAGTCGTCCGTCTCGAACGGGTCCGGCTCCGCGACGTGCAGCTGGACCGGCAGCTCGTCCACCGACGCGCTCTCGGCGATGTCCGACGTGCCGTGCAGGAGCAGCAGCCCAAGGGCCTTCTCGTCGCCGAGCGCCAGGGTCTGCGCGATGGAGGCGCCGAGCGAGAACCCCGCGTACACCAGGCCGCGCTCGGAGTAGGGAGCGGCGGCCAGGACGGCGCGTCTGAGCAGCTCCTCCTTGCCGATCCCGTCGTTGAAGGCCATGCCCTCCTCCACGGTCTCGAAGGTGCGGCCCTCGAAGAGGTCCGGCGTCCACACCTCGTGCTCCGCGGCACGCAGCCGGTCGGCCGCCGCGCGCACCGCGGGCCGGAGCCCGTAGGTCGAGTGAAAGAGCATGATGTTCATGCGCTCCATGGTGCCAGCCAGGACCGACAGCCCCGGATCGAGGCCCAGGGACCAGGGCGACATGTTCAGGGCGGCCCCAAGCCGGTTACGGTCTCAGGCATGGAGAACGTACTGCGTCCCCTGATCGTCGTCGGTGGCTCGGTCGTGCTCACGCTGCTCATCGGATGGGCCGTGGACCGCGTACTGCGCAAGGCCGACGCCCGACACCAAGAGACCTCCCTGTGGGGCCTGCTGCGCCGCGCACGGGTCCCCTTCCAGCTCGTGCTGTTCGCCGCCCTGCTACGCGGCTCGTACGACCAGGCGAAGTTGCTCGTGGAACACCGGGTCGGCGTCGGCCGCACCCTGACCCTGATCCTCATCGGGTCCGCCGCGTGGCTCGTGATCCGCATCGCCACGGCGATCGTCGAGACCTCCTACACCCGCTATGCGAACGCCCACCGCGACCCGGCGCGGGTCCGCCGGGTGCGCACGCAAGTGACGCTGATCCAACGGGTGGTGTCCGCGATCGTCGCCGTGGTGGCCGTCGCCTCGATGCTGCTCACCTTCCCCGCGATGCGCGCGGCCGGTGCCTCGCTGCTGGCCTCGGCCGGCATCCTCGGCATCGTCGCCGGTGTCGCCGCCCAGTCCACGCTGGCGAACCTCTTCGCCGGGCTGCAGATCGCCTTCGGCGACATGGTGCGCCTCGGTGACACGGTCGTGGTGGACGGCGAGTGGGGCACCGTCGAGGAGATCACACTGACGTTCCTGACGGTACGCACCTGGGACGAGCGCCGGATCACGATGCCGGTCTCGTACTTCACTTCCAAGCCCTTCGAGAACTGGTCCCGCGGCACCCCCCAGATGACCGGCATCGTCTTCTTCCACGTCGATCACTCGGCACCCGTCGAGGCGATGCGCGAGCAGCTCCGCGACATCCTGCGCGAGTGCCCGGCCTGGGACGGCCGCGACTACGGCCTCGCCGTCACCGACTCCACCCCCAACACCATGCAGGTGCGCGCCCTGGTGACCGCGAAGGACGCGGACGACATCTGGACGGTACGGGTCACGGTGCGCGAGCGCATGATCCGCTGGCTCACCGACGTACACCCCTACGCCCTCCCCCGCGTCAACACGTCCGAGGCGATCCTGCCCGCGGGCTGGCCCAACGGCCGCCCCCACCGCCCGGACCACGACGACACCGACGGCGCGATAACCGCCCCCACGACCCCCCACACCCCCGACCCCCCACGAACGGGCCCAGGCCGAGTCTGACCACCCCGGGGCCCCACCCTCCGCACCGCCCGCACCCTCCGCACCGCCCGCAGGCCGCGCAGAGTATCCGTATGCCTCTCCCCCGCAGCCGCCGACGGCGAATCACCCCCACAAGCGAACGTCACTTGTCAGCGGGCTGGAAACGGGCGGTGCGCGGGCGGGAGAACACCCTCAACGCAAACTACGTACGTCCAGGTGCCGCAGCACCCGGTCCACGATCTCCGGATCCGCCCCCGGCTCACTCCGCGCCGACAACACCTCATGCCGCGCAGCGCTCAACATCTCCCCCTGAATCCGCCGCAACCGCTTCACCCGTCGAGCCCGCTGCTCATACGCCTCCCGCCGCTCCTCGTCCCCCAGATCCGGACTGATCCGCGTCCCGATGTCGAAGGCCCGCCGAATCAGCTGCTCGGACAACTCCTCCGGCAGCTCCTCCACCTCCTCGATCTCCTTGAGCCTCCGCTTCGCCGCCTTCGCCGCCCGAACCGCCAGCTCCTTCTCGAACGCCTTCTCGACATCCTCGTCGGCCCGCACCCCGAGCCTGCGCACCAGCCACGGCAGCGTGAGCCCCTGGAGCACCAGCGTCGCCATGATCACCCCGAACGCGATGAAGATGATCTCGTCCCGGTCGGGAAACGGCGACCCATCGTCCATCTTCAGCGGAATGGCCAGCGCGAGGGCCACGGACGCGACCCCCCGCATCCCCGACCACCACATGATCACGGTCTCCCGCCACGAGGTCGGAATCTCCTCGTCGTAGTCCCGTTTCGCATGCAGCCGTTTCGTCAGCCACGTCGCCGGCATCAGATACGCCAGCCGTACGAACACCACGACGGCGACGATCGCGGCGGCCCAGCCCAGCATCTCGCCCCACCGCCCCGACGCCGTCCTGATCGCGTTGTGCAGCTCGAGCCCGATCAGCCCGAACGCGACCCCGGTGACCAGCGTGTCCACCACGTCCCAGAACGTGTACCCGGCGAGCCGCGTCATGACGTCGTCGGCATCAGTGGCGTACTCCGCGAGGAACAGCGCGGTGGTGAGCACGGCGAGCACCCCCGACCCGTGCAGCTCCTCCGCCAGGACGTACGACGCGAAGGGCACCAGCAGGGTCATCCCGATCTGCAGCGTGGCGTCACCGAGCAGTGACATCAGCTTGTTCGCCGCCCACCCCAGCGCCAGCCCGATGGCGACCGCGACCACGGCGGACAGCACGAGATCGAGCCCGGCCCGCCACGGCGAGAAGGTGCCGCTCACCGCGGCGGCGATCGCGACGTGGTAGAGCACGATGGCCGTCACGTCGTTGAAGAGCCCCTCGCCCTCCAGGATCGACACCAGTCGGCGGGGCAGCCCGAGTTGCCCCGCGACGGCCGTCGCGGCGACCGGGTCGGGCGGCGCCACCAGCGCGCCCAGGGCGACGGCGGCGGCGATCGGCAGCCCCGGCACGATGGCGCCGGCCACGAAGGCCACGGCCGCCGTGGTGACGAACACCAGCGCCACGGCGAGCAGGAAGATCGGCCGTTTGTTGGCGGTGAACTGTCTCCACGAGGTGCGTCGCACCGAGGCGTACAGCAGTGGAGGCAACAGCAGGGGCAGGATCAGGTCCGGCGGGACGTCCACGTTGGGCACGAAGTCCAGCACGGCCAGCACGATCCCGAGGAGCGTCATCAGCACGGGCGCCGGCAGCCCGAACCGGTCCCCCACCGGGACGCTCACCACGGCCCCGAGCATCAGCACGAACAACAGGGCCAACTGATCCACGGTCAGCGCTCCGGCAAGGTCTAGGCGATCAAGGAAGAGCCAGACCTCAAGCGTGCCACGCGCCTACGACAATGCCCTCCCGCAGCCCGCGTGCGACGAACCCCGTCTCACAGAGCCTTGCGCATCGACCGGTGGTCGATCCCGGCGTCGAGGAACTCCTCGCCGTACGCCACGTACCCGAGCCGCTCGTAGAACCCCATCGCCTGTGTCTGCGCGTGCAGGTCCACCGCGGCGAGCCCACACGCGCGTGCCGCGTCCTCGATGGCCCGTACGAGGGCCACGCCGACGCCGAGCCCGCGCGCCGCCTTCGTCACGGCGAGCCGGCCGAGCGAGCCGACCGTCAGGTCGCCGTCGGTCTTCGCGGCGGCCTCCGGGCCGTACAGGAGCCGCCCGGTGCCCAGCGGCACCCCGTCCTCGCGGATCGCCAGCACATGCAGGGCACCGGCGTCGTACGCGTCGTACTCGATGTCCTCGGGGACGCCCTGTTCGCCGACGAAGACCTCCTTGCGCACCCCGAAGCACGCCTCACGGTCCGCGGCGTCCTCGGCCACCCGCACCACGTAGGAGCCGCCCCGCGCCACGTAGGACCCGTCCCGCGCCTCGTGCGAGCCGCTCACGCGTAGCTCTCCTCACGCACCTTGTCGAGTGCCTTCTGCAGGTCCTCGGGGTAGTCGCTCTCGAACTCCGCCCACTGCCCGTCCCCGGGGTGCTCGAAGCCGAGCCGCACCGCGTGCAGCCACTGCCGGGTCAGACCGAGCCGCTTGGCGATCGTCGGGTCCGCGCCGTAGGTCAGGTCGCCCACGCAGGGGTGGCGGTGGGCCGCCATATGGACACGGATCTGATGGGTGCGGCCGGTCTCCAGCTTGATGTCGAGCAGGCTGGCCGCCCGGAACGCCTCGATCAGGTCGTAGTGCGTGACGGACGGCTTGCCCTCGGCCGTCACCGCCCACTTGTAGTCGTGGTTCGGGTGCCGGCCGATGGGCGCGTCGATGGTGCCGCTCATCGGGTCGGGGTGCCCCTGGACCAGCGCGTTGTACCGCTTGTCGACCGTGCGTTCCTTGAACTGCCGCTTCAGTGAGGTGTACGCGCGCTCCGACTTGGCCACGACCATCAGACCGGAGGTGCCGACGTCCAGCCGGTGCACGATGCCCTGCCGCTCGGCGGCACCCGAGGTCGAGATCCGGTACCCGGCCGCCGCGAGGCCGCCGATCACCGTCGGACCGCTCCAGCCGGGGCTCGGGTGCGCGGCCACACCGACCGGCTTGATGATCACGACGATGTCGTCGTCGTCGTGCACGATCTCCATGCCCTCGACGGGCTCGGCGACGATCTGCACGGGGGCGGGAGCCTGCGGCATCTCCACTTCCAGCCAGGCGCCGCCGTGCACCCGCTCGGACTTTCCGACCACCGAGCCGTCGACCGTGACCTTCCCCGCCGCGGCGAGCTCGGCGGCCTTCGTGCGGGAGAAGCCGAACATGCGGGAGATGGCGGCGTCGACGCGCTCGCCCTCCAAGCCGTCGGGCACGGGCAGGTTGCGGATCTCGGGAATGGTGCTCACCCGTCGAGTATGCCGGACGGGTCGGACACCGCCGGACCATCGCCCGAACAGCAGTGCCCGTGGACCTGCCTCCAGACGTCCTTCCAGACGTCCCGTACGCCACTCCGTGCGGGTCGATCAGCCCTGATGGACCGATCAGTCCTTGTGGACCGTGCCGTCCGGGTCGAGCCCGCGGAAGGACAGCAGCACGATCAGGATGCCGCCGCAGACGATCGCCGAGTCGGCCAGGTTGAAGACCGCGAAGTGCTTGGGCGCGATGAAGTCCACGACCGCGCCCTCGAAGATCCCGGGCGAGCGGAAGATCCGGTCGGTCAGGTTGCCGAGCGCACCGCCCAGCAGCAGACCGAGCGCGATCGCCCAGGGCAGGCTGTAGAGCTTGCGCGCGAGCCGCGCGATCACCACGATCACGGCCGCGGCGATCACCGTGAAGATGATCGTGAACGCCTCGCCGAAGCCGAAGGCCGCTCCCGCGTTGCGGATCGCCTCGAACCTCAGCCAGTCACCGATGATCTGGATCGGCGCGTGGTGCTCCAGCTTCGCGACCACGATCAGCTTGCTGACCAGGTCCAGGGCGTACGCCAGGGCGGCGACCGTGAACAGGACGGCGATCCTGCGCCTGCCCCTGGGCTCCTCGGCCGGGGCCCCGGTCCCTTCCACGCCGGACTGCTCCGGCTCGGCGCCCCCCGCTCCTGGGGTATCCGGCGTACCGATGATGCGCTCCGCCTCTGCCACGTGAGTGAGTCCCTCGACCTAGGTGCCTGACTGAGGACGAGGGTACGGCACACCCCTCGGCGCCCACGTGCGCAGGAGCCCTCCCGCGCGAATCAGTAGCGGCGTTCCTGCTTCTGCTTGCACTCGACGCACAGGGTGGCTCGCGGGAAGGCCTGCATCCGCGCCTTGCCGATGGGATCGCCGCAGTTCTCGCAGAGCCCGTAGGTGCCCGCGTCGAGCCGCTCCAGCGCTCGCTCGGTCTGCTCCAGCATCTCGCGCGCGTTGGCCGCAAGGGCCATCTCGTGCTCGCGTGTGATGTTCTTCGTGCCGGTGTCCGCCTGATCGTCGCCCGCGCCGTCGCCGGAGTCGCGCATCAGGCCCGCGATCGACTCTTCGGACGACGAGATCTCGGTGCTCAGCCGCAGCGCCTCGGACTCGAGTTCGGCGCGCGCCTCCGCGACCTCCTCCGGGGTCCAGGGGTCCTCACCGGGGCGTACCGCGAGCTCGCCGGGCTCCACCGCGGCGATCCGCGCCTTGGGGACAGCGGTGGGGTTCTGCGCCGCCGTGGCCGTGCCAGGAGTCTTCTTCGCAACCACCGTCGTGGCTCCCGTCGTCTTCGCGGCCTTGGCCGCGCCTTCGGCCGCGGAAGCGACCGACTTCTTCGCCGTACTGGTGCTTTTCCTTGCCGTGCCGCTGCTCTTCCTGGCCACGCTCTTCCCGTCGGCCTTCTTGGCCACCGCCTTCCGGGCGACCGCTTCCTTGGTCACCTCTTCCTTGGCCACGGATTTCTTGGCGACCGCTTTCTTGGCGACCGCCTTCTTGGTGGCTCCCTTCGTAGCGGCCGCTTTACCGGTGGCCACCGCCTTCTTGCCGACAGCGGCTTTCGTGGCCGTCTTGGTGGCCGGCTTCGTGGCGGTCTTCGTGGCGGTGTTCACCGGATTGGCCGCGTCCGCCACGGGCGCCACCGACGCGCTCTTCTTCCCACCTACGTCCTTGACCGCCGGACCCGTGGATCTGCCGGACGCCGACTGCTGTACGGCGGTCTTCTTCGCCACCATGGCCGCGGCCCCTTCACATATTGTGATTTTGCGCGCAAATCGTGCTGGGACGATAAATCGACTTCTGGTCCACGGCAACCGGGCGCACCAACGTTTCGTCCGCCCCGCGGGTCCCTCGCGAGGAACCTGCATGCGTTGTGCCCAGCTCCCCGCCGGGTAATCCGCCAGGTCCGGCGTCCCAGGATCCGGACGCCCGTGCCTCGCCGTTCGGGTCACCGCGCAGGCCGCGGCACCACCCCGGGCGGCCCCGGCGGCGTACCCCGGAAAACCGGTCGGCCGCTGTCCGCGCGGCGCCGTACACTGGGCGCAGCGAAAAGCATGGATGGGGACGAGTAGCGACGTACGCAGCCAGGAGCGACCCGGGGACGGTGGAAGCCCGGGGGCGAGCGCGACGCGAAGATCACCCCGGAGCCGCCGGAAGAAAGCCGCAGCGAGCGAGCAGCGGCCGGTAGAACCGGCATCGCGACCCCAATGAGGGGGCTCACTGGTGCACAGCACGCACTGGGGAGCCAAGGAGGGTGGTACCGCGGGAGCGCGCCGCGCACGGCGTCCGCAGCATCCAGGAGATGGCTGCTCAGGCTCTCGTCCCTCCGGACGGAAGGCAGAAAGTCCGCCGGAGGAAGCTCGCTGATGACAACGCCGACGTACCGCCAGGTGCCCGCCCAGGTCGACCTGCCCGCCCTCGAGCACGCCGTGCTCGACTTCTGGCGCGAGCAGAAGATCTTCGCCAAGAGCCTTGAGCAGTCCGAGGGCCACCCTGAGTGGGTGTTCTACGAGGGCCCGCCCACCGCGAACGGCATGCCGGGCGCCCACCACATCGAGGCGCGCGTCTTCAAGGACGTCTTCCCGCGCTTTCGCACCATGCGCGGTTATCACGTGGCCCGCAAGGCCGGCTGGGACTGCCACGGCCTCCCGGTCGAGCTCGCGGTGGAGAAGGAGCTCGGCTTCACCGGCAAGCAGGACATCGAGGCGTACGGCATCGCCGAGTTCAACGCCAAGTGCCGCGAGTCCGTGACCCGTCACACCGACGCGTTCACCGAGCTCACGAACCGCATGGGCTACTGGGTCGACCTGGACGACGCGTACCGCACGATGGACCCCGAGTACGTGGAGTCCGTGTGGTGGTCGCTCAAGGAGATCTTCAACAAGGGTCTGCTGGTCCAGGACTACCGCGTGGCCCCGTGGTGCCCGCGCGACGAGACGGGTCTGTCGGACCACGAGCTGGCGCAGGGCTACGAGACGGTCGTCGACCCGTCCGTGTACGTCCGTTTCCCGCTCACCTCCGGTCCGCTGGCCGGCCAGGCCTCGCTCCTGGTGTGGACGACGACCCCGTGGACGCTGGTCTCCAACACCGCGGTCGCCGCGCACCCCGAGGTCACCTACGTCGTCGCGACGAACGGCGAGGAGAAGTTCGTCGTCGCCGCGCCGCTCGTCGAGAAGGCGCTCGGCGAGGGCTGGGAGACCACCGGTGAGACCTTCACCGGCGCCGAGATGGAGCGCTGGACCTATCAACGTCCGTTCGAGCTGGTCGAGTTCCCCACGGACGTGGAAACCCACTACGTGGTCAACGCCGAGTACGTGACGACCGAGGACGGCACGGGTCTGGTCCACCAGTCTCCCGCCTTCGGCGAGGACGACCTCAAGGTCTGCCGGGCGTACGGACTGCCGGTGGTGAACCCCGTCCGCCCGAACGGCACCTTCGAGGAGAGCGTTCCGCTCGTCGGCGGTGTCTTCTTCAAGAAGGCGGACGAAAAGCTCACCGAGGACCTCCAGCAGCGCGGTCTGCTCTTCAAGCACATCCCTTACGAGCACAGCTACCCGCACTGCTGGCGCTGCCACACCGCGCTCCTCTACTACGCGCAGCCGTCCTGGTACATCCGCACCACGGCCATCAAGGACCGTCTCCTCCAGGAGAACGAGAAGACCAACTGGTTCCCGGAGTCCGTCAAGCACGGCCGCTTCGGCGACTGGCTGAACAACAACGTCGACTGGGCGCTGTCCCGCAGCCGCTATTGGGGCACCCCGCTCCCGTTGTGGCGCTGCGAGGAGGGCCATCTCACCTGTGTCGGCTCCCGCGCCGAGCTCTCCGAGCTGACGGGCACCGACCAGTCGAACCTGGACCCGCACCGCCCGTTCATCGACGAGGTCACCTTCGCGTGCCCGCAGGACGGCTGCGGGCGGACGGCGACCCGCGTGCCGGAGGTCATCGACGCCTGGTACGACTCGGGTTCGATGCCGTTCGCGCAGTGGGGCTACCCGTACAAGAACAAGGAGCTCTTCGAGAGCCGCTACCCGGCGCAGTTCATCTCCGAGGCCATCGACCAGACCCGCGGCTGGTTCTACACCCTCATGGCGGTCGGCACCCTCGTCTTCGACAAGTCGTCGTACGAGAACGTCGTGTGCCTGGGCCACATCCTCGCCGAGGACGGCCGCAAGATGTCCAAGCACCTGGGCAACATCCTGCAGCCGATCCCGCTGATGGATCAGCACGGCGCGGACGCGGTGCGCTGGTTCATGGCGGCCGGCGGCTCCCCCTGGGCGGCCCGCCGCGTCGGTCACGGCACCATCCAGGAGGTGGTGCGCAAGACGCTCCTGACCTACTGGAACACGGTCGCCTTCCAGGCCCTGTACGCCCGGACCTCCGACTGGGCCCCCTCCGAGGCCGATCCGGCTCCGGCCGACCGTCCGGTCCTCGACCGCTGGCTGCTGTCCGAGCTGCACGCGCTCACCGACCAGGTCACCCAGGCACTGGAGGCGTACGACACCCAGCGTGCCGGAAAGCTCCTCTCCGCGTTCGTCGACGACCTCTCGAACTGGTACGTGCGCCGCTCCCGCCGCCGCTTCTGGCAGGGCGACAAGGCCGCGCTGCGCACCCTGCACGAGGTCGTGGAGACGGTCACGCGGCTGATGGCCCCGCTGACCCCGTTCATCACCGAGCGGGTCTGGCAGGACGTGATCGTCCCCGTGACGCCGGGCGCCCCCGAGTCCGTACACCTGTCCTCGTGGCCGGAGGCGGACCTGTCCGCCATCGACCCGGAGCTGTCCAGGCAGATGGTCCTCGTCCGGCGCCTTGTGGAGCTGGGCCGCGCCACGCGCGCGGAGTCGGGCGTCAAGACGCGCCAGCCGCTGTCCCGCGCGCTGGTCGGGGCGATCGGCTTCGAGTCCCTCGACGGGGAGCTGCACGCGCAGATCACCGAAGAGCTGAACGTCACCTCTCTCGCCTCCCTCTCCGAGGTGGGCGGCTCGCTGGTCGACACCACGGCCAAGGCGAACTTCCGCGCGCTGGGCAAGCGCTTCGGCAAGGGCGTCCAGGCGGTCGCCAAGGTGATCGCCGAGACGGACGCGGCGGCCCTCTCCCTCGCCCTGCGCGAGGGCACCGCCTCGGTGGAGGTCGACGGCGAGACGGTGCCGCTGGCTGCGGACGAGGTCATCATCACGGAGACCCCCCGCGAGGGGTGGTCGGTGGCGTCCGACTCGGGTGCCACGGTCGCTCTGGACCTGGAGATCACCGAGGAGCTGCGGCAGGCGGGCCTCGCCCGTGACGCGATCCGGCTGATCCAGGAGGCCCGCAAGAACAGCGGCCTCGACGTGGCCGACCGGATCGCTCTGCGCTGGACGTCCACCGACCCGGCCGTCATCGCCGCCCTGGACGAGCACGCCGCGCTGATCGCCGACGAGGTCCTCGCCACCGACTTCGCCCAGGGCGAGGCCGACGACACCTACGGCGCCCCGTTCACCGACGAGGGCCTGTCCCTCACCTTCCGCCTCCGCAAGGCGTAGCCCCGGCCTCAGGGGCGCGGGGAACCGCGCGACCAGCCCCCACCCACCCGCAGCCGAAGAACGAAGGCCGGGGCCCACCAAAGATCTTGGTGGGCCCCGGCCTTCGGCGTTGCGTACCCCGTACAGATGCCCCAAGGAACCGCACGCCCGCCCGAAACTTCCACGCCCGAAACGGCACGGCAAAAGGGCGGAGCCCCGGAAAAATCCGGGGCTCCGCCCTGAACGCTGCCGACGCCTAAGGCGTACTCAAGGCCGTCAGTTGTCGTCCTCGTCGATGAGGAACCCACGCATCGGCGAGGGGGCCTGCTGCATCGGCGACGGCCCCTGGAGCCGCACCGGAGCCATCGGCTGGGTCATGGCCGGCGACATCTGCTGCTGCCCGCCGTAGGAGGGCGCCGCCGGTGCCGGGGCACCGCCCATGCCCTGACCGCCGTACGACGGCGCACTCGCGCCGGCCGGAGCCATCGAGGGCGCGGAGGGCGACGGCAGGGAGGCCGTGGCCGGAGTGCGCGGCGGGGCGAGCGAGTCGTCCGCCTGCGTCTCCAGCTGGCGCAGCTGCGACTCCAGGTAGGACTTCAGACGCGTACGGTACTCGCGCTCGAAGCCACGCAGGTCCTCGACCTTGCGCTCCAGCGTGGCGCGGGCGGACTCCAGGGAGCCCATCGCGACACGGTGCTTCTCCTGCGCGTCCCGCTCCAGCGCGTCGGCCTTGGCACGGGCGTCGCGCTCGAGACCCTCGGCGCGGCTGCGGGCCTCGCCGACGATCTTGTTGGCCTCGGAGCGGGCCTCGGCGATCGCCTGGTCGGCGGTCTGCTGAGCCAGCGAGAGGACACGCGCGGCGCTGTCGCCACCGGGGCCCTGCTGCGGCATCTGCGGGCCGTGACCGCCCATGGGGCCACCCATGGGTCCGCCCATCGGGCCACCCATCTGCTGCTGCATCTGGGGCTGCATCTGGCCCGGCATCTGCTGCTGCATCTGCTGGCCGGGACCCTGGCCCATCGGACCCTGGCCCATCTGCCCTTGACCCATCGGACCCTGGCCCATGGGGCCCTGGCCCATCTGGCCCTGACCCATGGGGCCCTGGCCCATCGGACCCTGACCCATGGGGCCCTGGCCCTGCTGGCCGCCCTGGGCACTGGGGCCCGCGGGCAGCTGCGGCGCACCGCTCGGCAGCTGGGGCGGCCCACCCATGGGGCCACCCATCTGCTGCTGCGGCGGGCCCGATATGCCGGCGGGTACGGGGGCGCCGGGACCTCGCATGCCCTGCGGCGGGCCCTGCTGGTCCTGCTGCTCGGGCGGCTTGCGCATGCCCTGCTGCTGGTTCTGCGCAGCCGCGCGCGTGGCCGCCGCCAGTTTGGCGCGCAGGTCCTCGTTCTCGCGGAGCAGTCGCGTCAGTTCGGCTTCGACCTCGTCGAGGAAGGCATCGACCTCGTCCTCGTCATAGCCTTCTCGGAGGCGGACGGTCGTGAACTGCTTGTTCCGCACGTCCTCGGGGGTCAACGGCATCTCTTCACCTCAACGTAGTCGTCGGCATTCGGCAAGACCGTATCGTTCACAGCCGGCTCACGACGGAGATCAGGATGTAGACGATGATCATCAGTACGAAGAAGGACAGGTCGAGCGCCACGCCCCCGAGACGCAGCGGCGGAATGAACCGCCGCAGAAGCTTGAGCGGTGGATCGGTGACAGTGTAGGTGGCCTCGAGAACGACCACCATCGCCTTGCCGGGTTGCCATGAGCGGGCGAACTGGAAGACGTAGTCCATGACCAACCGGAAAATCAACACGACGAGGAAACACGTCAGCGCGACGTAGAGAACCTGCCCGACCACGCTCATGATCCGCGCTTTCCTCTCCCCTGTTTCCGTACCTTGATCCGGTCCTGCGTCTCAGCTCTGGTTGAAGAACCCGCCCTCTGCGATGCGGGCCTTGTCCTCCGCCGTGACATCGACGTTAGCAGGCGACAACAGGAACACCTTCTGCGTCACCCGCTCGATGCTGCCGTGGAGACCAAACACCAAACCGGCCGCAAAGTCGACAAGTCGCTTCGCATCTGTGTCATCCATCTCAGTCAGATTCATGATCACCGGGGTGCCCTCACGGAAGTGTTCCCCGATGGTACGGGCCTCGTTGTAGGTCCGCGGGTGAAGCGTGGTGATCCGGTACGGCTCTCGTTCCGACACGACCTTGGGCATGATCACCGGTGCGTTCTTCTCCAGGCTTGCGCGTTCTTGTGTGATGGATGCCACGGGCGCGATCCGCGCCGGACGGCTGGATTCCGCAGTGAGCGAAGCGGAATGCGGCACCGGATCGCGAGGCGCCGGAGGCTGCACCATTCGTACCGATTCATCCCGTTGGGACTGATGTGCCTGATGCGACTGGTGGGGCGGCTCGTGCCGCCGCCGGTCACGCTCGGGCTCCGGGTCGAGCTCGGGCTCGAACTCGTCATCGGGGTCGAAACCCCTGCCGTCGTACCCATCGTCCTCCACGAGGCCGAGGTAGACCGCCATCTTGCGCATCGCGCCGGCCATGCTCTGAGTCCTCCGCTCTGTGGTGGATCGGCTGACGAATTGCCAAGTGCCCGCGATCCACGAGGTCGTTATGCCCGCCAGTGGCGGTAATGACCATATTTTCTGCTGTGGTCCGACTTCTTGGCGACGTTACCCGAGCCCGGGTCGGACTCCGAGTACCGCCGTACCGACGCGTACATGTGTCGCTCCGGCCGCCACGGCCTGCTCGAGGTCCGCACTCATCCCTGCAGACACCATGTTCGCAGCCGGATGCGTGCGGCGCATAGCAGTCGACAAATCCATCAGCCGCTCGAACGCCGCTTGTTGGCGCCCGGCGTACTCCCCGGTGAGCGGTGCGACGGTCATCAGTCCGTCGAGTCGGAGCCCGGGTGCCCCGGCGACGAGGTCGGCCAACTCTTCGATTCCGCCGACTCCGACACCTCCCCGCTCACCCCGGCCGCTCTCCTGCGCGTCCAGCGCGACCTGGATGAGGCAGCCCACCTCGCGCTCCACCCGCACCGCTTCCTTCGACAGGGCCGTGACAAGCCGGGCACGGTCCACGGACTGCACCACATCCGCGTAACCGACCACAGAACGCACCTTGTTGGTCTGCAACTGGCCGACAAAATGCCACGAGAGGGGCAGATCCGAGCAAGCCGCGGCCTTGGGCGCCGCGTCCTGGTCCCGGTTCTCGGCGACGTTGCGCACCCCGAGTTCCGACAGGATCCGCACATCGCCGGCGGGGTAGGTCTTGGTGACCACGATCAGGGTCACCTCTTCACGCTTGCGCCCGGCGGCCACACAGGCCGCCGTGATGCGCTCTTCCACTTTCGCCAGATTTCCGGCGAGTTGAGCCTTACGTTCCGTCATGCCCCATCAGTCCAGCCAGACATAGCCCGCGAGCCGCCCGGTCGTGCGGTCCCGTCGGTACGAGAAGTGGTCGTCCGACTCCAGCGTGCACACCGGCGACTGCGCCCGGTCGCACACCCCGAGCCGTTCCAGCTGCGCGTGCACTCCGGCGGTCACATCGACCGCGGGAGTGCCCCAACTGGTCTCGGCGTACGCCGCCGGCTCGATGGCGGCGACTTCGGCGCGCATCTCGTCCGGCACTTCGTAGCACCGGCCGCAGACCGCGGGCCCGGTGCGGGCGACGATCCGCTCGGGCTCGGCGCCGAGCTCCACCATGGCCCGTACGGCGGCGGGGACGACCCCGGCGACCATGCCGGGCCGTCCCGCGTGGGCGGCGGCCGCGATCCCGGCGACCGGGTCGGCCAGCAGGACCGGCGTGCAGTCGGCGGTGAGGACGGCGAGGGCGAGCCCGCGCCGCGCGGTCACGATCGCGTCGACGGACGGGATCTCCGCGGAGAGCCACGGTCCGTCGACCACCGCCACGTCCGGCCCGTGCACCTGGTTCATCCAGACGACCAGGGCCGGGTCCAGTCCGAGCGACTTGGCGGCCAGTTCACGATTGGTCCGTACGGCGTCGGGGTCGTCGCCGACCGCTCCGCCGAGGTTGAGCTCCTCGAACGGAACGGCGCTCACCCCGCCCCACCGGTCGGTGAAGGCGAAGTGCGCGCCGCTCACGGTGCTCGTTTCGGAGCGATGTCCTATCACTTCAGGAAGTCCGGCACGTCCAGCTCCTCGGCCGCGCTGTCCGAGTAGGCGCGGGACGGCGGGACCGGCGGAGCGACCTGGACCTCGTTGACCGGCTCCGGGGTGGGCTCCGGGGCCTCCTTCGGCGTGACGCTGCCGAGCGAGCCGAAGGACGGACGGCTCTCGGCGGCCCGTACCGGCGCGGGCTCCTCGCGCTGCTTGGCGGAGGTGGAGCCGAGGATGTTGTCCCGCTTGGCCGGCGGCTGGCCGCCGTCGAAGCCGGCGGCGATCACGGTGACCCGCACCTCGTCGCCGAGCGCGTCGTCGATGACCGCGCCGAAGATGATGTTGGCCTCGGGGTGTGCGGCTTCGCTGACCAGCTGGGCGGCCTCGTTGATCTCGAACAGGCCGAGGTCGGAGCCGCCGGAGATGGAGAGCAGGACGCCGCGTGCGCCGTCGATGGAGGCTTCCAGGAGCGGCGAGGAGATCGCCATCTCGGCCGCCGCCACGGCGCGGTCGTCGCCGCGGGCCGAGCCGATACCCATGAGCGCGGAACCCGCCTCGGACATCACGGACTTCACGTCGGCGAAGTCGAGGTTGATCAGACCGGGCGTGGTGATGAGGTCGGTGATGCCCTGAACACCGGACAGCAGGACCTGGTCCGCCGACTTGAAGGCGTCGAGGACGGAGACCTGGCGGTCCGAGATGGACAGCAGCCGGTCGTTCGGGATGACGATGAGGGTGTCGACCTCTTCGCGGAGTTCCGCGATGCCGTCCTCTGCCTGGTTGGCGCGACGCCGTCCTTCGAAGGTGAAGGGGCGGGTGACCACGCCGATGGTGAGCGCGCCGAGCGAGCGGGCGATGTTGGCCACGACGGGCGCGCCGCCGGTGCCGGTGCCGCCGCCTTCACCGGCCGTCACGAAGACCATGTCGGCCCCCTTGAGGACCTCCTCGATCTCCTCGCGATGGTCCTCTGCCGCCTTGCGGCCGACGGCCGGGTTGGCTCCGGCGCCGAGTCCGCGCGTGAGTTCGCGGCCGACGTCGAGCTTGACGTCGGCGTCGCTCATCAACAGAGCTTGCGCGTCCGTGTTGATGGCGATGAACTCGACGCCCTTGAGACCGACCTCGATCATCCGGTTGATGGCATTGACACCACCGCCGCCGACACCGATGACTTTGATGACTGCGAGGTAGTTCTGCGGTGCTGCCACGTCGAAGGCCTCTCGCCTCGAGTTACGTGTCGTCGCCTCGCACGCTCGCGATCCGACGACTGATGCCGAATGGGACGGTCCGAACGCCGACCCGAACCCTAACGCTGAAGTTTAGGGTTACCAGTGTGTCTGTTCCTTGGACTCTTCCGAACAGGACACTAAGTCGACAAGTGGCGCACGTTCAACGAACACGCCGAACCTCCCGTTTTTCTTTTCACCCTATGTGATCAGCCGTAGCGCTGCCCAACCAGGGTGCTGGCCTGCACTGATGTGCGTCAACTCCCCGATGAAGCAGGGGCGATGGGGGCACTCACATCGAAGTGCCGGGCCCCTGGAGCTGCTTTCATGAGAGCGGTGAGCGTCCTGGCCTTCGCGCGGCCCTTCTCGCCGCTCCCCCACTCGACGCTGCGTCCGCCGCTCAACTCCAGCGAGATCGAGTCGTACGAACGGACCTTGACGATCCGGGTGTCGCGACGGACGGCGGCCGGAATGTCCCCGGCCACCCCCACCGCCTCGCGCACCAGCCGGTCGACCGGGAAGCGGCGCAGAACGGCCGCCTTGGACACGGCCAATTCCAGTGCGGGCACACCCCTCGGGGCGGCCGAAACCGTCGCGAAACGCACACCCTTGGCGTCCACTTCGATGTACTTGCCGCCGTTTCCGGTGTTTTTGAGAATGAGCACCGGGGTGCGTTCGGTCACTTTCAGCCCGATTCCGTGCGGCCAGGAACGGACGACATCAACCGAGTCAATTCGGGGCAATTTCCGGCGCAATCGCGCCTCAACGGCGTCGGTATCGATGGAAATGAGCGGCGATCCGACCGACACGTCGGCCGCGTCACGCACTTGCTGGTCCGTCAGGACCCGCACCCCGGAGACCGAAACCTTCTCGGCCCGCAGCCACGGCGAGCCGTAGAGCAGCCAGAGCGCGGCTGCCGTCGCCAACACCACCGCGATCAAAAGGATGATGAGCATACGAAGGCGACGCAGCCGCCTGAGGCGGGGCGGGCCGGACTCCAACTTCTGCCGTTCACCGCGCTCGGCGGTCGTCGGTCCGGCCACGCTCCCTGCCTTCCCTCATGCGGTCCTAGCGGTGGCGAGAGGCGATCGCCTCGTACACCATGCCGACGAGCAGGTCGTCGGCGTCCCGGCGACCGAACTCGCTGGCGGCGCGGGACATCTCGTACAGCCGGTGCGGGTCGGCGAGCACGGGCAGCACATTCTGCTGGACCCACGCAGGCGTGAGTTCCGCGTCGTCGACAAGGAGCCCGCCACCGGCCTTGACCACCGGCTGGGCGTTCAGTCGCTGTTCGCCGTTGCCGATGGGCAGCGGGACGTAGGCGGCCGGCAGCCCGACGGCGGAGAGTTCGGCGACGGTCATCGCGCCCGCGCGGCAGAGCATCATGTCGGCCGCGGCGTACGCGAGGTCCATCCGGTCCACGTACGGTACCGGGATGTACGGGGGCATTCCCGGCATCTGGTGGACCTGCGGCAGTTCGTTCTTCGGGCCGACCGCGTGCAGGATCTGGATACCGGCCTGCTGGAGGTAGGGAGCCGCCTGCTGGACGACCTCGTTGAGGCGCCGTGCGCCCTGCGAACCGCCGGAAACCAGCAAGGTCGGCAGCGAGGGGTCGAGACCGAACGCGGCGCGCGCCTCGGGGCGTACGGCGGCCCGGTCGAGGGTGGCGATCGAGCGGCGCAGCGGGATGCCGATGTAGCGGGCGCCCCGCAGCTTGTTGTCCGGGGTCGAGACGGCGACCTGCGCCGCGTACCGGGAACCGATCTTGTTGGCGAGGCCCGGCCGGGCATTGGCCTCGTGGATCACGATCGGCACGCCGAGGCGCTTGGCCGCGAGGTAGGCGGGCAGCGCCACATAGCCACCGAAGCCGACGACCGCGTCCGCCTTGGTGCGCTCCAGGACCTGCTCGGCCGCCTTGATCGTGCCGCGCAGCCGCCCCGGGACGGTGATCAGCTCGGGTGTGGGCTTGCGGGGCAGCGGAACGGCGGGGATCAGCGCGAGTTCGTAGCCCCGCTCCGGTACGAGCCGGGTCTCAAGTCCGCGTTCCGTGCCCAGGGCCGTGATCCCCACGGTCGGGTCCTGCCTGCGCAGGGCGTCCGCGAGGGCGAGCGCGGGCTCGATGTGGCCGGCGGTCCCCCCGCCGGCGAGTACGACATGCACCGAAATTCACCGCTCTCCGGACGAACGCGCCGCCGAGGCACGCCGTCGCATCGTGTTCCATCTCCGAGGCCCCGCGGCCCCCACGGAGCCTCTCACCGCAGCACGCTTTCTACCAAAGCGGGGTTGCCGCATCGCAAGCGCCGCCCGCGCAGCGGGCTCGTCGCGTGCGAAGGCGATCAGCAGCCCGATGGCGAACATGGTCGGCAGCAGGGCGGACCCTCCGTAGGAGAACAGCGGGAGCGGGACTCCGGCGATCGGCAGCAGACCGAGCACCGCACCGACGTTGATCACGGCCTGGGCCGTGATCCAGGTGGTCACGCCTCCCGCGGCATACCTCACGAAGGGGTCCTCCGTGCGTCCGGCCACGCGGATACCCGCATAGCCTAGAGCCGCGAAGAGGGCGAGCACCGACAGCGTCCCCGCGAGGCCCAGCTCCTCCCCGGTGATGGCGAAGATGAAGTCGGTGTGCGCTTCAGGGAGTTGTCCCCATTTTTCCACACTGGCGCCGAGGCCGGAACCGAACAGTCCGCCGGAGGCCAGCGCATAGATGCCGTGTACGGCCTGCCAGCAGGTGTCGTTCGGGCCGGGTTCGGTGGCGCCGATGCAGGCGAGCCGGGACATCCGGTTGGGGCTCGTCTTGATCAGGATGAAACCGATGGTCAAGGCGACCGCCAGCACGCCGCCGAACAGCCGCGTGGGCGCCCCGGCCAGCCACAGCAGTCCGAAGAGGATGGCGGTGAGGATGATCGCCGTGCCCATGTCGCCGCCGAGCATGATCAGCCCGAGCAGCAGGAAGGTGCCCGGGACGAGCGGCACCAGCATGTGCTTCCACTGCGTGAGCATGCCCTTGTCCTGCTTGCGGGCGAGCAGGTCGGCGCCCCACAGTACGAGCGCGAGCTTGCCGAACTCGCTGGGCTGGATCTGGAACGAGCCGCCGAGGGAGATCCAGTTCTGGTTGCCGTTGACCGCCATCCCTATCCCCGGGACCTGCACGAGGATCATCAGGAAGACCGCGCCGGCCAGGATCGGATACGCCAGCGCCCGGTGCAGTTTCACCGGTACCCGCATGGCGATCAGGAGCAGCACGGTGCCGATGGAGGCGGCGAGGAACTGTTTGCGGAAGAAGAACGACCCCGGCAGCGACAGCTGCAGCGCCGTGATCATCGAGGCCGAGTAGACCATCACGAGGCCCAGCACGGTGATCAACAGGCTGCTGCCGAAGATCAGATAGTACGCGGTGAGCGGACGGTCCCAGGCCTTGCGGGCGCGCAGGACGAGCAGGCGCAGAGGGTTGTCGCGCGGGGGACGGGGGCGTCCGGCGGGGCGCCGTGGGGCACGCTGGACGGGGGGACGGCCAGTACGGCTACTGACCATCACCGGCTCCGTCCGCCATGCCCCGGGAGGGCGTCCCACAGGGCGATGGGGATCCCCACAATGGCGTCACGCGTCCCTCCCAAGGGTCCCGGGCGCGCCCGGACCGTCCGAGACCCGCCGTCAGGCGCTCGCGCCGAGTTCGCGGACCGCCTCCGCGAACGCGTCCCCGCGCTTGTTGTAGTTGGCGAACATGTCCATGGAGGCACAGGCAGGCGCCAGCAACACCGTGTCGCCCTTGCGGGCGAGCCCCCGCGCCTCCCGAACCGCCGCGTGCATCGCCCCAGTGTCGGTCCGGTCGAGGTCGACGACGGGTACTTCCGGCGCGTGTCGCACAAGGGCTTCACGGATCAGAGCCCGATCCGCGCCGATGAGCACGACGCCCCGAAGTCGCTTGGCCGACTTGGCGACCAGCTCGTCGAAGGTCGCGCCCTTGGCGAGCCCGCCCGCGATCCACACGATCGACTCGTAGGCCGCCAAAGAGGCTTCCGCGGCATGCGTGTTGGTCGCCTTGGAGTCGTCGACGTACGCCACGCCGTCCACGTCGGCGACGTGCGCGATGCGGTGGGCGTCCGGTGTGAAGGCCCGCAGCCCGTCCCGTACGGCCGCGGCGGGCACCCCGAAGGCGCGTGCCAGGGCCGCCGCCGCAAGGGCGTTGGCGATGTTGTGCGGGGCGGGCGGGTTGACGTCGGAGACCTCGGCGAGTTCCTGGGCGTTCTTCTGCCGGTTCTCGACGAAGGCGCGGTCGACCAGGATGCCTTCCACGACGCCCAGTTGGGACGGTCCGGGGGTGCCGAGGGTGAAGCCGACCGCCCGGCAGCCCTCCTCGACGTCCGCCTCGCGCACCAGGTCCTCGGTGGCCTTGTCGGCGAGGTTGTAGACGCAGGCGACCCGATTGCCTTCGTAGATACGGCCCTTGTCGGCGGCGTACGCCTCCATGGAGCCGTGCCAGTCGAGGTGGTCCGGTGCCAGGTTCAGCACGGCGGCCGAGTGCGCGCGCAGCGACGGCGCCCAGTGCAGCTGATAGCTCGACAGCTCCACCGCCAGGACGTCGTACCGCTCCTCGCCGAGGACCGCGTCGAGGAGCGAGACCCCGATGTTGCCGACGGCGGCCGTGCGCAGCCCGGCCGCCGTCAGGATCGAGGCGAGCATCTGCACGGTCGTGGTCTTGCCGTTGGTGCCGGTGACGGCCAGCCAGGGGGCCGCGTCGGGACCTCTCAGCCGCCAGGCCAGTTCGACGTCGCCCCAGACCGGGACGTCCGCCGCGGCGGCCGCGGCGAACAGCGGCTTGTCCGGCTTCCAGCCGGGCGCGGTGACGATGAGCTCGGTGCCCTCGGGCAGGGTGGCGCCGTCACCGAGGCGCACGGTGATGCCGAGCGCCTCCAGCTCCGCGGCCTGCGCCCGGGAGCGCTCGTCGTCGCCGTCGTTGACGACCGTGACGACGGCGCCGAGACCGTGCAGCACCTTGGCCGCCGGGATGCCGGAGACGCCGAGCCCGGCGACGGTGACGTGCTTGCCCTGCCAGTCGGTCACTTCTTGGCTGCCCATCCTGCGTAGAAGAGGCCCAGACCCACAATGACGCACATGCCCTGGATGATCCAGAAACGGACCACGACAAGGACTTCGGACCACCCCTTTAGTTCGAAGTGGTGCTGGAGTGGTGCCATGCGGAAGACGCGCCTGCCGGTGAGCCGGAAGGAGCCGACCTGGATGACGACCGACATGGTGATCAGGACGAAGAGGCCGCCGAGGAGCGCGACCAGCAGCTCCGTGCGGGAGCAGATCGCGAGGCCGGCGAGCGCGCCGCCGAGGGCCAGCGAGCCGGTGTCACCCATGAAGATCTTGGCGGGCGAGGTGTTCCACCACAGGAAGCCGAAGCAGGCTCCCATCAGGGCGGAGGCGACGACCGCGAGGTCGAGTGGATCTCGTACCTCGTAGCAGGCGGCCGGGTTGGTCAGGGTCTGCGCGTTGGCGCAGGACTCCTGGAACTGCCAGACGCCGATGAACGTGTACGCGCCGAAGACCATGGTCGCGGCGCCGGTGGCGAGACCGTCCAGACCGTCGGTCAGGTTCACGCCGTTCGACATGGCGAGAATCATGAACAGGGCCCAGACCACGAAGAGCACCGGGCCGATCGTCCAGCCGAAGTCCTCCACGAAGGAGAGCCTGGTGGAGGCCGGGGTGTTGCCGTGGTTGTCCGCGAACTGCAGCGCGAGAACCGCGAAGGAGATGCCGACGATCAGCTGACCGGCCATCTTCGCCTTGGCCCGCAGACCGAGCGAACGCCGCTTGACGATCTTGATGTAGTCGTCCAGGAAGCCGACCAGGCCCATGCCGGCCATCAGGCCGAGCACCAGCAGACCCGAGAAGGTCGGCGGCTTGCCCGTGATCACCTTGGACAGGAAGTACGCGATGATCGTCGCCAGGATGAAGGCGATACCACCCATGGTCGGAGTACCGCGCTTGCTGTGGTGCTCCTTCGGGCCGTCGTCGCGGATGTACTGCCCGTAGCCCTTGCGGGCCAGCAGCTTGATCAGCAGCGGGGTCCCGATCAGGGTCAGGAACAGACCAATGACTCCTGCGAACAGGATCTGGTTCATCATCGGGCCGCGACCTCACCCTCGGCACCGCCGTCGAGCAGCGCCTGCGCCACCCGTTCGAGCCCGACCGACCGGGACGCCTTCACGAGCACGACGTCCCCCGGGCGCAACTCGCTGCGCAACAGGTCGACAGCCGCCTGTGCGTCGGACACGTGCACCGACTCCTCACCCCACGAACCCTCGTTATATGCGCCCAGTTGGAGCCAGGAAGCTTCCCTGCCCCCGACCGCGACGAGCTTGCTGACGTTGAGTCGGACGGCGAGCCGCCCGACCGCGTCGTGCTCGGCGAGCGCCTCGTCCCCGAGCTCGGCCATCTGACCGAGCACCGCCCACGTCCGACCCCCTTGTGCCTGTGAGGCTTTGCCCATTGCCGCGAGCGCGCGCAGGGCGGCTCGCATGGACTCGGGGTTCGCGTTGTAGGCGTCGTTGACGACCGTCACGCCGTCCGGGCGCTCGGTGACCTCCATCCGCCAGCGGGAGAGGGAGCCCGCCTCGGAGAGCGCGAGGGCGATCTCGTCTGCGGACATGCCCAGCTCATGGGCGACGGCGGCCGCGGCGAGCGCGTTCGACACGTGATGCTCACCGTACAGGCGCATGGTCACATCGCTGCACCCGGAGGGTGTGTGAAGCCTGAATGCGGGCTGTCCGGCGTCCGTGAGACGGACGTTCTCGGCACGTACGTCCGCTTCGCCGGACTCTCCGAAGAGGATCACGCGCGCTTTCGTCCGGGACGCCATGGCGCGTACGAGGGGGTCGTCGGCGTTGAGGACGGCGACACCGCCCGCTTCCGACGGCGGAAGGCTCTCGACGAGCTCGCCCTTCGCCTGTGCAATCTGTTCGCGGCCGCCGAACTCACCGATGTGGGCGGTCCCGACGTTCAGGACGAGGCCGATCCTCGGTGGCGTGAGGTCCGTGAGGTAGCTGATGTGGCCGATGCCGCGGGCGCCCATCTCCAGGACGAGGAACCTGGTCTCCTCGGTGGCGCTCAGCGCGGTCAGCGGCAGCCCGATCTCGTTGTTGAGCGAGCCGGGCGTGAAGACGGTCGGCGCCTTGCTCCGCAGGACCTGGGCGATCAGGTCCTTGGTGCTGGTCTTGCCCGCGGAGCCGGTGAGGGCCACGAGGGTCGCGCCGAGGCGTTCGACGACGTGACGCGCGAGGGCGCCCAGGGCCGCCTGCACGTCCGCGACGACGATCGCGGGCACGCCGACGGGCCGGGAGGCCAGTACGGCGACCGCGCCGGCCGCGACGACGGCCTCGGCGAAGTCGTGGCCGTCCACGCGCTCGCCGACGAAGGCGACGAAGAGGCTGCCTGGCTCCACTTCACGGGAGTCTCTGACGACCGGTCCGGTGACCTGTACCGCCGGATCCGGTATGTCGTACGTCTGCCCGCCGACGACTGCTGCGATCTCGGCGAGAGAGAGGGCGATCACAAGTTCATCCCTGGGTCTTCTGGATAGCTTCGCGAAGCACCTGGCGGTCGTCGAAGGGACGCACCACCCCGGCGATGTCCTGGCCCTGCTCGTGGCCCTTGCCCGCGACCAGCACGGTGTCGCCGGGCCGCGCCCGGGCGACGGCGGCGGCGATGGCGGCGGCCCGGTCCTCGAAGACCTGGACCTCGCCACGCTCGTGCGCCGGCACCTCGGCGGCGCCCGCGAGCATCGTCGCGAGGATCGCGAGGGGGTCCTCCGAGCGGGGATTGTCCGATGTCAGTACGGCGGTGTCGGCGAGCCGCGCCGCGGCGGCGCCCATCGGCATCCGCTTGGTCTTGTCACGGTCGCCGCCGCAGCCGAGCACGACGTGCAGCCTGCCCTCGGTGACCTTGCGCAGCGCGCGCAGGACCGATTCGACGGCGTCCGTCTTGTGGGCGTAGTCGACGACCGCGAGGTAGGGCTGGCCCGCGTCCACGCGCTCCAGGCGGCCCGGCACGCCCGGGACGGCGGCGATGCCGTCGGCGGCGGTCTGCGGGTCGATCCCGGCGACGGCGAGGGCGACGATCGCGGCGAGGGTGTTCGCCACGTTGAAGGGGCCCGCGAGCGGCGACTTGGCGGTGATCCGCTCGCCCTTGGGGCCGACCGCGACGAACGCCGAGTCCATCGGGCCGACCTCGACCTCCTCGGCGCGCCAGTCGGCGTCCGGGTGTCCTTCGGCGGAGAAGGTGACGACGGGGACGGTGGCCTCCTCGGCCAGCCTGCGCCCGTACTCGTCGTCGAGGTTGACGACGCCGAGTTTGCTGCGTTGCGGTGTGAACAGCTGCGCCTTGGCCCGGAAGTAGTCCTCCATGTCGGAGTGGAACTCCATGTGTTCCGGGCTGAGGTTGTTGAAGACGGCGATGTCGAAGACACAGCCGTCGACCCGCCCGAGGACCAGCGCATGGCTGGAGACCTCCATCGCGACCGCGTCGACGCCGCGCTCGCGCATCACCGCGAACAGCGCCTGGAGGTCGGTCGCTTCGGGGGTGGTGCGCTCCGACTTGATGCGCTCCTCGCCGATGCGCATCTCCACGGTGCCGATCAGGCCGGTGGAGCGGAGCGTCTTCAGCCCGCCCTCGACGAGATAGGCCGTGGTGGTCTTGCCGGAGGTGCCGGTGATGCCGATCTGGAGCAGATCGCGCCCCGGGTGGCCGTAGATGGTGGCCGCGAGCTCTCCCATCAGGCCGCGCGGGTCGTCGACGACGAGGACCGGCAGCCCGGTGGCGGCGGCGCGCTCGGCGCCGCTCGGGTCGGTCAGCACGGCGACCGCGCCGAGACCGGCCGCCTGCGTCACGAAGTCGGCGCCGTGCAGGCGGGCGCCCGGCAGCGCGGCGTAGAGGTCTCCGGGGCGCACCGCGCGGGAGTCATGGGTGATGCCCGTGACCTCCGCACTCGACGCCGGGGCGGTGACACCCAGCTGATCGGCGAGCTCCGCGAGGGGTGTGGCGGAGTTCTGGACCGGTCGCGGCGGCCCCGGATATGTCACAGGAACGCCCTTCTGGGTGGTTTGGGACTGATCAGCGTGTGGCACGGCGGTGAGCGTACCGGGCGCACCCCCGCCGGAGCGAAGCGAGGGGCGTGGCGAGCCGTGGTTCCCGGAATCCGGGGTGATCGTTGTCACGAGCTGGTTCCTGGTCCGTTGTGCGTGCGGTCTTGTCCGGGTCCTGGCCGGACCCTGATCAAGTCCTGATCAGGGGATATGGCCGGAATCGATCACGGCGTGAAGGTCACGGGCAGATTGGCGGCCCCCGCTCCGGTGGGCGGGACCTGGAGGGTCTTGAGCGCGAACTCCATGACCTGCTTGTAGATGGGTCCGCAGATCTGGCCGCCGAAGTAGCTGCCCTTGGTGGCGTTCTGGATCGCGCAGTAGACGGTGATCCGGGGCTTGTCGGCGGGGGCGAATCCGGCGAACGACGAGGTGTAGCCGTGGTACTTGCCGGTGGCCGGATCCACGCGGTTGGCCGTACCCGTCTTGCCCGCGACCCGGTAGCCGGGGATGCGCGCCTTGGCGCCGGTGCCCTGCTCGTCGTCCACGACGGACTCCAGCATCTGGGCGAGGGTCTTGGCCGTCTTCTCGCTCACGACCTTCGTCTTCTTGGGCTGGGCGGCCGGGGCGAACCGGCCGTCGGGCCCCTTCATGCCGCGCACCAGCGTCGGCTCGACGCGTACACCGCCGTTGGCGATCGTCGAGTAGACGGAGGCCGCCTGCATCGCGTTGATCGACATGCCCTGGCCGAAAGGAATCGTGTACTGCTGGGAGGTCGACCACTTGTCGGCGGGAGCGAGGATGCCTTTCGTCTCGCCGGGGAAGCCGAGCCCGGTGTAGCTGCCGATGCCGAACTTGCGCAGATACGAATAGAGGACCTGGTTCGCCTCCTTCTGCGTCTTGCCGAGCTGGCCGGTCGCCAGGATGGTGCCGATGTTGCTGGACTTGGCGAGCACGCCGTTGAGCGTCAGGTTCCAGGTCGCGTGATCGACGTCGTCCTGGAAGAGGCGGTCGCCGCGGTGCAGCCGGTTGGGCACGACCACGTGCGTCTCGGGCGTTGCGGCGTTCTCCTCCAGTACGGCTGCCATCGACATGACCTTGGCGGTGGAGCCGGGTTCGTACGCGTCCTGGAGGGCCGCGTTGCCCAGGGCCGCCGCGTTGGCCTGGGTGAGGTCGTTGGGGTCGAAGCCGGGCGAGTTCGCCATGGCGAGGATCTCGCCGCTGCGGGCGTCCTGCACGATCACGTACCCGCGGTCCGCCTTGGACGCCTTCACCTGCTGGGTGATGGCGTTCTGCGCGGCCCACTGGATGTCGCGGTTGATGGTCAGCTCGACGTCGGAGCCCGCCACGGCGGGGGTCTCCGTCGACCCCGCGGTCGGCACCTGACGGCCGCCGGACTGGGCGTAGCGGATCTTGCCGTCCTTGCCGGCGAGTTCCTTGTTCAGTTTCTGCTCGACTCCGCCGCCGCCCTTGCCGTCGGCGTTGACCCAGCCCAGTATCCCGGCGGCGAGATCGCCGTTCGGATACACGCGCTTGCTGGCCGGGACCGCGACGACGCCCGCGAGGAAGTTGACGGTGCTCTTGTCGGTCTCCGCCTTGACCGCGAGCGTGTTCCTCAGGTCCTTGATCTGCTTCCAGACCTGGGGGGTCTGGCGGTGCGCGAGCAGGGTGTATCGGGTGTTCTTCGTACGGAGCTTCTTGGCGACGGTGTCCACGTCCTGGCCGAGGATCGGCCCGAGCAGTGCCGCGGCCTGCTCGGGCGCGTCCGTCACCTTCGTCGTGTCCTGCGTGAACATCGTGGGGTCGGCCGTGATGTCGTACGCGTCCACGCTCGTCGCGAGCTCCACGCCGTTGCGGTCCGTGATCCCGCCACGGGTGGCGGCCAGGGTGCGGCCGACGTACCGGTTCTGCTCGGCCTTCGCGACGTAGGCGTTGGCGTCCACGGCCTGCACCTGGAGCAGGCGTACCACGAAGGCGATCATCACCAGTGTCAGGGCGAGGCTGACCATGCGCAGCCGGGGACGGGGGCTGCCCAGCCGCAGGACCTGTGGGCCGCCGGGCCGGGGCGCGCCCGGGCGGCGCGCGGGGCGGGCGCCGGGGCCCGGACGCCGCTGGCCGCCGGGGCGTACGGGCCTGGCGGGGCCGGGCACACGACGGCGCGGCGGTTCCCTGTCGGACACTTCCGTCACCTGCCGGGGGTCGAGGAGGGCTGCGCGGACGGGGTGGGGGCGGGGGTCTGCGGGGTCGGGATCCGCGGGGTCGGGGTCTGCGGAGCCGGGGTCTGCGGTGTGGCGGTGCCTGCGGAGGGGGCGGCGGTCGCCGGGGCGCTGGTGGCCGGGGCCGTGGTCTGCGTGAGGGCGAGGACCTCGGGCGGACGGACCACCGGGTTGCGTGCGGAGGACTGCTGGGCGGCCGTTCCGGGGACGCCCTTGACGCTGCCGTCCGGGTTGAGGAAGGCCGGGTCGCCGCCGGGCACCATGCCAAGCTCGCGGGCGCGGCGCTGGAGGGCGTCGGGCGCGGAGTAGGTGTCCACGTCCCGCTGCAGCGCCTGCTCCTCGTCGGTGAGGCTCTTGGTGTCCCTCTGCAGGTCGTCCAGGTGGAACGAGCCCTCGCTCAGGGCGGAGTTCAGCACGAGGAGGCCGATCAGCCCGCCGCCGAGCAGGAGCACGACGAGCAGGACGAAGGGGGTGCGGGCGGCATGGCCCCCGCCGGCGGGGAGAAGCCGGGCGAGCCGGGCGGCCCGCCCCCTGAGTTCGGGTTTCCTACTCACTCGATCGCCCCCTCCTGGTGCCTCACTCGGCGTCCTCGCGGATGCGCTGAGCCCCGCGCAGTCGTGCGGGAGCCGCTCGCCGGTTCTCGGCGACCTCTTCCTCGGTGGGAAGTTCGGCACCGCGGGTGAGCAGCTTGAGCCGGGGCTGGTAGCGCTCGGGCACGACCGGCAGACCGGGCGGCGCGGTGGTGGCGGCACCGGCCGCGAACACCTGCTTGACCAGCCGGTCCTCCAGCGAGTGGTACGACAGGACGGCGATGCGGCCGCCGACGGCGAGCGCCTTCACGGCCGCGGGAATCGCCCGCTCCAGGACGCTGAGCTCCCCGTTGACCTCGATGCGCAGCGCCTGGAAGGTGCGCTTGGCGGGGTTGCCGCCGGTGCGCTTGGCGGCCTGCGGCAGGGAGTCGCGGATCAGCTCGACGAGCCGCGCGCTGTTGCTGAAGGGTTCCTTCTCGCGTTCGCGCACGACGGCGGAGACGATCCGCTTGGCCTGCTTCTCCTCGCCGTACGCGCGCAGGATCCGCACCAGTTCGCCCGGCGGGTAGGTGTTGAGCACCTCGGCCGCGCTGATGCCGGTCGTCTGGTCCATCCGCATGTCGAGCGGGGCGTCCTGAGCGTAGGCGAAGCCGCGGTCGGCCTCGTCGAGTTGCATGGAGGAGACGCCCAGGTCGAACAGGACGCCCTGGACACGGGGGATGCCGAGGCGGTCGAGCACCTCGGGCAGTTCGTCGTAGACCGCGTGCACGAGGGTGGCACGGTCACCGAAGGGGGCGAGCCGCTCTCCGGAGAGGCGCAGTGCCTCCTTGTCGCGGTCGAGGGCGACGAGACGGGCCTCGGGGAACCGGGTCAGCAGCGCCTCGCTGTGGCCGCCGAGTCCCAGGGTGCAGTCGACGACCACGGCGCCCGGCTCGGTGAGGGCCGGGGCCAACATGTCCAGGCACCGCTGGAGCATCACCGGGACGTGTCGACTCTGGCTCAAGGGGCCCTCTCAGGTCCGGCGCAGCCGTACGCACCGCCGGGTCCCCACCCGCTCGAGAAGGGGAGGCCTGCTGGCGCCGGGTGAGTGGCGTCAGCCGACCGGGAGCGGGAGGAGGCCGAGCCGTACGTACGCGCCGCGCACGCGGGGGGAGACGCCGGAAAGTCGCCGGGTCTCCAGGGGAAAGCAGTCCAGCAGGGAGAGCCTCGTCTCCCGCTTCGCGTCACTTTAGTCCACGGTGTCTCGCGGTCAATCAACCGGCATGCGCGTCGCGGACCACTCCTCCACGAACCCCCGATCGAAGCTGTGAATCGGCAAAAATCACCTATCCAGGTGATCTCTAAACACCCATGTGGGTTACCTCACAACAAGACCCGATGACGTTCTTTGTCCCTTCTCACAGCAGGACTACTTCGTACCTGACCAGTAACGTCATAGCTATGACGACTTCTGCATCCGTACCCACAGAGCCCGAAGACGCCATAACCACGAGCGGCGGCGTGACCGACCGTCTCGTCGAGGCGAACCAGCAGTACGCCGGCGCGTTCATCGATCCCGGGATGGACGCGCGCCCCGTGCTGCACGTCGCGGTGGTCGCGTGCATGGACGCCCGGCTCGACCTGCACGCCGCGCTCGGCCTGGAGCTGGGCGACTGCCACACCATCCGCAACGCCGGCGGCGTCGTCACCGACGACGTGATCCGTTCCCTCACCATCAGCCAGCGGGCGCTCGGCACCCGCAGCGTCGTTCTCATCCACCACACCGGCTGCGGCCTGGAGTCCCTCACCGAGGAGTTCCGGCACGACCTGGAGATGGAGGTCGGCCAGCGCCCCGCCTGGGCGGTCGAAGCCTTCCGGGACGTCGAACAGGACGTACGGCAGTCGATGCAGCGCGTGCGCACCTCACCGTTCCTCCTGCACACGGACGACGTGCGCGGCTTCGTCTTCGACGTGACGACGGGTCTGCTGCGCGAGATCGACCCCGCCTGAACACTCCCACCGGGCCCCTCGTAAAACTTCCTGGGGCCCTCATGGGACCCTCACTTCACGAAAAACCCCGACCCACCGGCGCCCAAAGGGTCGCAAGACCTGACATATCGCAGCCAGTTATCCACAGGCGAGTGACACGAACCGGTAACGGCAACAAGAATGCGGTTGTGGCGTCACGCGGAACTACTCGCGCGTGGTGTCCGTGTTTCGGGGTGGGCCGGTCCGCACAGGGCGTCGGCCCGAGAACGGGCCGAGGAGGGCCGGGTGACGACCTATGACGATCGAGCGAGCCTTACAGATCTGACCGCCACTGTGGAGCGTGTCCGCAGTTCGGTGGAAGGAGTGATCGAAGGCAAGCCTGAGGTCGTACGGCTTTCGCTGACCGTGCTGCTCGCCGAGGGACATCTTCTGATCGAGGATGTCCCCGGCGTCGGCAAGACCATGCTGGCCAAGGCATTGGCACGGTCCATCGACTGCTCGGTGCGGCGTATCCAGTTCACGCCCGACCTGCTGCCCTCGGACATCACGGGTGTGTCCATCTGGGACCAGCAGCGCCGGGACTTCGAGTTCAAACCGGGTGCGATCTTCGCGCAGATCGTGATCGGCGACGAGATCAACCGCGCCTCCCCCAAGACGCAGTCCGCGCTCCTGGAGTCGATGGAGGAGCGCCAGGTCACCATCGACGGGCAGACCTACGAACTGCCCAGCCCCTTCATGGTGGTGGCCACGCAGAACCCGGTCGAGATGGAGGGCACCTACCCGCTGCCGGAGGCCCAGCGCGACCGCTTCATGGCCCGCGTCTCCATCGGCTACCCCAGTGCGGAAGCCGAGCTCCAGATGCTGGACATCCACGGCGGGGTCTCCCCGCTGGACGACCTCCAGCCGGTGGCGCACGCGCACGAGATCGTGAAGCTGATCGACGCGGTCCGCACGGTCCACGTCGCGGAGACGGTCCGGCGGTACGCGGTGGATCTGGTCGCCGCCACGCGCACCCACCCCGACCTCAGACTCGGCGCCTCGCCGCGTGCCACGCTGCATCTGCTGCGCGCGGCGAAGGCCTCCGCGGCGCTCAGCGGCCGGGAGTACGCGCTGCCGGACGACATCCAGGCACTCGCCGTGGCGGTCCTGGCCCACCGTCTGCTCCCCACGGCCCAGGCGCAGTTGAACCGTCGTACGGCCGAACAGGTCGTCCAGGAGATCCTTCAGCACACCGCCGTTCCCGCGGCACCCCAGCAGCAGCCGGGCTTCACGATGGGCCGCGGCGCGCCCGCGTACGGCCAGCAGCCGCCCCGGAGGCTGTGATGACGCCCGGGGGGACCGGCGACGCCGAGGAGGACAAGGGCGGGCTGCGCACCGCGCTCACCGGTCTCACCACCCGCGGACGCTCCTTCCTGGCCGCCGGCATCGCGGCCGCGATCTGCGCGTACGTCCTGGGGCAGAGCGATCTGCTCCGGGTCGGCCTGCTCCTCGCGGTCCTGCCGCTGGTCTGCGCGACCGTGCTGTACCGCACGCGCTACCGGGTCGCGGGCAGCCGCAGGCTCTCCCCCGGGCGCGTGCCGGCCGGTTCCGAGGCCCGCGTCCATCTGCGGATGGACAACGTCTCGCGGCTGCCCACCGGCCTGCTGATGCTCCAGGACCGGGTGCCGTACGTGCTCGGCCCGCGGCCCCGGTTCGTCCTGGACCGGGTGGAGGCGGGCGGTCGGCGTGAGGTGTCCTACCGGGTCCGCTCCGACCTGCGCGGCCGCTATCCGCTGGGTCCGCTGCAACTGCGTCTGACGGACCCGTTCGGGATGTGCGAACTGACCCGCTCCTTCTCGACGTACGACACCCTGACGGTCATCCCGCGCGTGGAACCGCTGCCGCCGGTGCGGCTGAGCGGTGAGTCGAAGGGGTACGGCGACGGGCGGCAGCGCTCGCTGGCGCTGGCCGGCGAGGACGACATCATCCCGCGCGGCTACCGCTACGGCGACGACCTGCGCCGGGTGCACTGGCGCCTGACCGCGCGCTACGGCGAACTGATGGTCCGTCGCGAGGAACAACCGCAGCGCTCCCGCTGCACGGTGCTGCTCGACACCCGGGGCATCGCCTACGAGGGCGCCGGCCCGGACTCCGCCTTCGAGTGGGCGGTGTCGGGCACGGCGTCGACGCTGGTGCACATGCTCGAGCGGGGCTTCTCGGTGCGGCTGCTGACGGACGACGGCAACTCGGTGCCCGGCGAGGGCGCCGACGGCTTCGCGGGCGCGAGCCAGGAGTCGGCGGACGCGGCCGGACTGATGATGGACACGCTCGCGGTCATCGACCACTCGGACGGCGCCGGGCTCTCCCGGGCCTACGACGTCCTGCGTGGGGGCAACGAAGGGCTGCTGATCGCCTTTCTCGGCGACCTCGACGAGGAGCAGGCGACGGTGCTCGCCAAGATGCGCCAGCGCAGCGGCGGGGCCGTCGCCTTCCTGCTGGACAGCGAGACCTGGGTGCGGGAACCGACCGACGTCCCCGGCCCGTTGGACAGGAGCGAGGATCGACTGCGCATGCTGCGCGAGGCGGGCTGGACCGCCGTGACGGTGCCACGGGGGGCGGAACTCGCCGATCTGTGGCGGCAGGCGGACCGGCAGCGTACGGGTGCCGCCTCGACGGGGAGTACGGCTGGGGGTGGACGATCATGAGCGGGCGGGCTCGGCTGACGCTGTATTCGGCGGCGGCCACACTGATGGCGGCGTGCGCGCTGCTGCCGCTGGTCAAGCCGGCGACGTGGTTCCTCCAGGCGGTGTTCCTGCTGGCCCTGCAGTCCGGTGTGGGCGCGCTGACCCGGCGGGTTCCGCTGGCCCGGCCGCTGACGGTGGCGGCGCAGGCGCTGGTGACGCTGATGCTGCTGACGCTGGTCTTCGCCCAGCAGCAGGCGCTCCTCGGCTTCGTCCCGGGACCGGAGGCGTTCCGGCACCTCGGCGATCTGCTCCAGGCGGGCACGGACGACGTCGGGCGGTACGCGATCCCGGCGCCGCTGTCCGACGGCATCCGCCTGATGCTGATCGGCGGTGTCCTGGTGATCGGGCTCGCGGTGGACACGCTCGCGGTGACGTTCCGCAGCGCGGCCCCCGCCGGACTCCCTCTGCTCGCGCTGTACTCGGTCGCCGCGGGACTGTCGGGCGGCGGCTGGGCCTGGCTGTGGTTCCTGCTCGCGGCCACGGGTTATCTGATGCTGCTCCTGGCGGAGGGCCGCGACCGGCTCTCCCAGTGGGGCCGGGTCTTCGGCGGCGCTCCCCGCTCACAGGGGCTGGACGCCTCCTCGGGCACGGTCGCACCGGTCCGCACGGGGCGGCGCATCGGCGTGGTCGCGCTGGGCGTGGCCCTGGCGGTGCCACTCGCCCTGCCCGCCCTCGACGGCGGTCTGCTGGGCGGCGCTGGGGCGGGCGTCGGCTCGGGTTCCGGGGGCGGCACGATCTCCGCGGTGAACCCGCTGGTCTCGCTCCGCGACAGCCTGAACGTGGACGAGGACCGCCAGGTCATGTCCTACCGCACCAACACCGAAGACACCCAGGACATGTATCTGCGGATCGTGTCCCTGGACGACTTCGACGGCACGGCGTGGAAGCCGGCCCAGCGACACATCCAGGACGTGCCGGACACGTTCCCGACGCCGATCGGCCTCGGGGCCGATGTCCAGCGCAGCGAGATCCAGACCCGCATCTCGGCGGCCGACTGGTACGCGCAGGACTGGCTGCCCATGCCGTACCCGGTCAGCAAGGTGAACATCAGCGGCAGTTGGCGGTACGAGCCGGTCGGGCGCACGCTCGTCGGTGACCACGGCCAGAACACGCGCGGCGTGCAGTACGAGGTGACGAGCCTGATCGTGCAGCCGACCGCGGCGCAGCTGGCGAACGCGCCGGAGCCGTCGAAGGCCCTGAAGCGCGAGTTCACCAAGGTGCCGTCGTCGCTGCCCGCGGTGGTGGCCGACACGGCACGCAAGGTCACCGCGGGCTCGACGAACCACTACGAGCAAGCGGTCAAACTCCAGGACTACTTCGCGGTGAACGGCGGGTTCACCTACAACACCCAGGTGCAGGTGGGCAGCGGCTCGGCCGCGATCGCGCGCTTCCTGAAGGACAAGCAGGGCTTCTGCGTCCACTTCTCCTTCGCGATGGCCTCGATGGCCCGCACGCTGGGGATTCCGGCCCGGGTCGCGGTGGGCTTCACGCCCGGCTCCCCGCAGTCCGACGGTTCGATGTCGGTGGGGCTGCGAGACGCGCACGCCTGGCCCGAGCTGTACTTCGAAGGGGTGGGCTGGACCCGCTTCGAGCCGACCCCGAACCGGGGCTCGGTGCCGGAGTACACCCAGACGGACACGCCCGGGTCGGACTCCCCGACGGTGCCGAAGCCGTCCACGTCGGCGTCCGCGGCGCCGTCCACCGCTCCCTCGGCCAGCGGCAACTGCCTGGCCGAGCAGAAGAAGCTGGAGGCGTGCCCGAGCCAGTCCGCGCTGGCCACGGTGGGCTCGAAGGACGACGGCACTCCGTGGTTCCAGATCCTGGGGTACACACTGGCCGGGCTCCTGTTGCTGGTCGTACCGCTGCTGCCGATGCTGTGGCGGATGCGGCTCCGGTCCGTGCGGCTGGGTGCGCACGGCCGCGGTGAGGCGGACGCGCCCGCGTACACGCTGGCGACGTGGCTGGAGGTGACCGATACGGCGTGGGACCACGGAATCGTGCCGGACGAGTCCCAGACACCACGGAAGGCGGCGGCGCGGATCGTGCGACTCGGGCTCCTCGAAGCCGAGGCGTCGGAGGCGGTGCACCGGCTGGCCGCGGCGGTCGAGCAGGTGCTGTACGCCCCGCACCCCCGGCTGACGGCGGGGCTCGCGGAGGACGCCCGTCGTGTCACGGACGCCCTCGGCGCCCGGGCGAGCCGCACGGCCCGCCTGCGCGCCCTGCTGGCGCCCCGCTCAGCCGTCCGGGTGGCCTGGGCGGCGTCGGCCTACTGGGCGGCTCTGTCGGCCCGGCTGGCGGCACGCAGGGAGTCCCTGCTGCGACGCCCTTCGGGGCAGAACAGCTGACGTCGCGTTGAACCATGTGGCCCGTGTCCCCGGCCGGGGACACGGGCCACATGTGGTTGGTGCGCGACCGGGACGAAGGCCGCCGGTGGCGACCCGCCGATACCGGCCGGCGTCCCACGGGCGAAGGTTCGGTTCCCGTCGGCGTCACGCAGGCGCTTCACATCGGCGCTTCACGTCGGCGCGGGCAAGACGCCCTGTCGAGGTACGACCGAGGGGGTGTCCCCACCCGGCCCGGGTGGGGACACCCCCTCACGCGTTGTCTTCGACTGCGGGCACCCGCAGGGCTACTGACCCCGCGGGGCTACTGACCCTGCTCGTCTCGGCGTCGCTGCCAGCGTTGTTCGATGCGGTCCATCATGGAGCGGCGCTGTCGGCCCTGGTGACGCGTGGCGGGTGAGCCGGGCGCGGCCGGCTGCTCACCCGGCTTGGGAGCCTTGCGCCAACCGGTGACGGCGAGCACCGCACAGCCCAGCATGACGAGAAAACCCACCACACTGACCCAGATCTGCTTCGAGACCATTCCGGCCATGAGGAGCGCGATACCCACCAGAAAGCCCGCGAACGCCTGGTAGACCCGTCGCCGGGTGTACGTACGCAGCCCGCTTCCCTCAAGCGCTGTCGCGAACTTGGGATCTTCGGCGTACAGCGCTCGCTCCATCTGCTCGAGCATTCGCTGCTCGTGCTCCGAGAGCGGCACGGCGTCCTCCTCATCGTGCAGTCGCCGGGGCGACCGGGGGTCCCCTTCAGGATAGGCAGGGAATCGCCCCCGTGAAACCCGCCCCTCTGCGCCAATTCGCCAACCGGAACCCGCCATGGCACCCCGATTCACTGAGGCGTGCATTCCCCAGCAACCGGCCCGTCATGCCGGACGGTCTCCCTCGATCATACGGCGCCGAGCGCCCGATCGGGTGGCCTGTGGCGTACTCCATCTGCCGCCCCGCCCCTGATCAGGGGCGCAACATGAGAGGCGGCTCAACCCTCGTCGGCCCCCTGCGCCTCACCGAGCACATGAAGCTGCGTGGCCACGGAGTGGAACGCGGGGAGTTCGGCGGCCGCCTCCTCGAGCTTCAGAAGGGCTTCCACGGCACCCGGCTCGGTGTCCACGAGGACGCCGGGGACCAGGTCCGCGAAGACCCGTACGCCGTGCACGGCGCCGACGCGCAGACCCGCGCCCTCGACGAGCGCGGTGAGCTGGTCGGCGGTGAAACGGTGGGGTACGGGATCGCCCTCGCCCCAGCGTCCGTCCGGGTCGTCGAGCGCCTGCTTGGCCTCCTTGAAGTGGCCGGCGAGGGCGCGGGCGAGCACGGCGCCGCCCAGGCCCGCCGCGAGGAGGCTGAGAACGCCCTCGGGGCGCAGCGCGTCCACCACGTTGCGCACGCCGTCGGCGGGGTCGTCCACGTACTCCAGGACCCCGTGGCACAGCACGACGTCGTAGCCACCGCGCTCGACGACGTCGAAGAGGCCGTGGGCGTCGCCCTGGACACCCTTGACACGGTCGGCGACCCCGGCCTCGGCGGCCCGGCGCTCCAGCGCGAACAGCGCGTTCGGGCTGGGGTCGACGACGGTGACACGGTGGCCGAGGCGGGCCACGGGCACCGCGAAGTTGCCGCTGCCGCCTCCGGTGTCGAGGACGTCCAGGGACTCCCGCCCGGTGGCCTTGACCCGGCGGTCGAGAGCGTCCTTGAGGACCTCCCAGACCACGGCGGTACGGAGAGAAGCGCGAGGGCGCGTCGGGTCCGGCACGGCAGTTGACTCCTCGGAGCGGCACCGCCTCTTGCGCGGCGGAGCGATCGGGGGGCCTCCCGGCAGGAGGCTTCAGGCGCCTCCACCTTATTGCCTCCGCCGTCGCACCCGACCCTCTGTCTCACCCGGTGGATCACGCGTCGGATCAGGCGTTGGATCAGGCGTTGGATCAGGCGTTGGATCGCGCGGCGGACCACGGGGTCAGCTCGCGTCCGGGACCTCCCTGCCCTCCCCGTCTCCGTCCCCCTCCTCTCCGTTGCGACGGGGCTGGGGCAGTACGGGTTGCAGCACCAGCATCCGCTCGACGAGGCGCAGGAACATCGCCACGTCCCGTATCAGGTCGTCGGCGTCGCGGGTGCCGGCCGCGCCCCGGATACCCGCCTCGGCGCGGGCGCGCCGGTCGGCTCCGGAGGCGAACAGGGCGCTCCACTCGGTGAGTTCGGGTGCGATCTCGGGGAGCACTTCCCAGGCGCTCCGGATGCGGGCGCGGCGTCGGGGCGTGGGCTCCGGGCGGCCCCGGGCGGCGAGGACGGCGGCGGCGGTGCGCAGGGCCGCCAAGTGCGCTGTCGCGTAGCGCTCATTGGGTGTTTCCAGGGCGGTCGCCTCGTCGAGGCCGGCGCGGGCCTGGGCGAGCAGGTCGAGGGCGGCGGGCGGGGCCGTGGCCCGGCGGAGCACGGGGTGTACGTCGCTCGCCGGGCCGGTCAGTGAGGGGGCAGGGCCGGTGGCGCGGCGCCGGTGGGCGGCGGCTGCGGAAGAGGTGGCCATGACGAACCTCCTGTCGTCTGTGTGACGGCACTGTGGCCGTATGTGCCCATCGTGAGGTATGCCACTGACAATCCGTTCTGACCTGGGCCTTTGCTTCGATCGAAGGTTCGGGTTAGTTTTTGCACTGACCAGTCAGTTCAAAAATGTTCAGGGGATGGGGACGCTGTGGACGGTCCGCGCGGACTCGGTGTCACGGCCAGGGACTTCGGACTCCAGGGCCCTCGCGGCTGGGCGTTCCGCGGGGTCGGTGTCGATGCGGGGCCCGGCTCGCTGATCGCGGTCGCGGGGCCGTCCGGCTCGGGCCGTACGTGCCTGCTGCTCGCGCTCACGGGCCGGATGCGGTCCACCGAGGGGACGGCCACCGTGGGCGGGGCCACGCTGCCGCGGCAGATGGCCGCGGTGCGTCGCGCGAGCGCGCTGGCCCATGTCCCGGGTGTCACCGACCTGGACCCCGCCCTGACCGTCGGGGAGCACTTGCTCGAACGGGCGCTGCTGCAGCGGCGGTTCGGGGAGTCCCTGAAGGACTCCCTGCGCGGGCCGCTGCGTCCGCGAGCCGAGCGGGCGGCCGAGGGGAAGCTGCGGATCGACTCCGCGCTGGCCGCCGCCGGGCTGGACCGGGAGGCCCTGCCCAAGGGCTCCCGGACCGCCGTACGCGACCTGGAGCGGCTCGAAGCCCTGCGGCTGTCCGTCGCGTTGGCCCTCGTCGGCCGCCCGGGGCTGCTCGGCGTCGACGACACCGACCTCAAGTTGTCGGATGCCGAACGGGCCGAGGTCTGGGCCCTGTTGAAGTCGATCGCCCAGTCGGGCACCACGGTCGTGGCGGTGTGCGGCGAGGCTCCCGACGGAGCCGTCCGCGTGTCCACCCGCCCGACCGACCACACCATCGAGACCGACGACAAGGAGACGGCCGATGCGCTCGCCGAGACTGGCCGTTCTTGAGCTCAGGCGCTTCGGCCGGGGCAGACTCCCGCGCGCCGCACTGGCCGCGCTCCTGTTGCTGCCGCTGTTGTACGGCGCCCTCTACCTGTGGTCGTTCTGGGACCCGTACGGCCGCTTGGACCGCATTCCCGTGGCGCTCGTGAACGACGACAAGGGGGCGAGCGTCGCGGGCAAGAAGCTCTCGGCGGGCGAGGACATCACCAAGGGGCTGCGCGACAGCGACACCTTCGAGTGGCACGAGGTGAGCGCGGCCGAGGCCCGCCGGGGTGTCGAGGACGGCACGTACTACCTGTCGCTGACCATGCCGTCCGACTTCAGCCGGAGGATCGCCTCCAGCTCCGGACAGGCTCCGGAGACGGGCGCCCTCCAGGTGCGTACGAACGACGCGAACAACTACATCGTCGGGCAGATCTCACGGACGGTGTTCGGCGAGGTGCGCACGGCGGCGTCCACGAAGGCCTCCCGGTCGTTCCTGGACAAGATCTTCATCTCGTTCTCGGACATCCACGGGGCGACCGAGAAGGCCGCCAAGGGGGCCGACAAACTCAGCGGTGGCATCACCAGGGCCCGGAAGGGCTCTGAGGACCTCGCCGACGGCCTGAAGGACGCCAAGGAGGGCAGTGGCAAGCTCTCCGGGGGCCTGCGGAAGCTCGACAAGGGCGCCGGCGACCTGGCGGACGGCTCGCGGCAGGTCGCCGACGGCACGGGGGCGCTGGCCGACAAGGTCAACGGGGTCGCGGACAAGGTGGGCCCCTTCCTGAAGGACAACGAGAAGTCGATCGGCGACACGGCCCGGCTCGTCGCCGACTCCGCCGCGGGGATCCGCCACAACCTCGACACGCTGGTGAAGACGGCCCCGGCCGCCGCCAAGGGCGCCCATACGGCGTCCGACGCGCTGAGCGCCGTCTACAGGGCACGCTGCGAGACCCTGCCGTTGCCCGACGCCGCGTGCCCCGATCTGAAGAAGGCCCGGCAGGCGGCCGCGGACGTGGCCGAGGTCGCCGACGACGTGAACACCCTCATCGGCGACCAGAACGGCGATCTCGACCGGCTCGACAAGAACCTGGGCACCCTGCAGAAGCAGGCCCAGGCCCTCGCCGACCGCTCGCCGCACCTCTCCGAAGACCTCACCGACGCCGTCTCCAAGGTCAACAAGCTGAACGAGGGCGCCGAGAAGGTCGCCGCGGGGGCCAAGAAGCTGCGCACGGGGCTCGGCACGGCCAAGACCGGCGCGGCGGACCTCGACACGGGTGTCGGCGAGCTGAAGACGGGCGCGAGCACCCTCGACGAGGGCATGTACAAGCTCGTCGGCGGCTCGGGGCAGCTCGCCGGCGGGCTGCACGACGGCGCCGGACAGATCCCCGACTACGACCGGCAGGACCGCGACGTGCGCACCCAGGTCATGGCCGACCCGGTGAAGCTCGCCTCCAAGGACCTGCACAAGGCGCCCAACTACGGGACCGGCTTCGCCCCGTACTTCATCCCGCTGTCCCTGTGGGTGGGCGCGATGGTGGCGTACATGCTGATCCAGCCGCTGAACCGGCGCGCGCTCGCGGTGGGTGCCTCGGCCTGGCGCATCGCGCTGGCGGGCTGGCTGCCGGTGGCCGCCCTGGGCGTGCTCCAGACGGTGGCCCTGATGTCCGTGCTGCACTGGGCGATCGGCCTGGAGATGGTGCGGGCGGCCGGGACGGTCGGCTTCCTGTGCCTGGTGACGGCGTGCTTCGCGGCGCTCGTGCAGTGGCTGAACGCACGCTTCGGAGCGGCGGGCCGGATTCTCGTACTCGCCCTCCTGATGCTCCAGCTGACCTCGGCGGGCGGCACGTACCCCGTCCAGACCAGTCCGGGATTCTTCAACGCGATCCACCCCTTCTTGCCGATGAGTTACGTCGTCGAGGCCCTCCGCAGGCTCATCACCGGTGGCGGTCTCGGACCGGTCTGGCAGGCGTGCGCCGTCCTCACGGCGTTCACTGCGGGCGCGCTCGCGCTCACCGCCCTGTCGGCACACCGCAAGCAGGTGTGGACCCTCGACCGTCTGCACCCCGAGCTGAGCCTGTGACAATCAGGGCCATGGAAAGCAGCAGCACCACGGCAGGTGGCGGCCGTCGCGAGGCGACCCGGCAGAAGCTCTACGAGGCGGCGGTCACCCTCATCGCGGAACAGGGGTTCTCCGCCACCACCGTGGACGAGATCGCCGAGCGGGCCGGGGTCGCGAAAGGCACGGTCTACTACAACTTCGCGAGCAAGTCCGTCCTCTTCGAGGAGTTGCTGCGGCACGGCGTGGGACTCCTCACCGCCTCCCTGCGGGAGGCCGCGGAGCGCACCGAGCGGGACGGTGGCACCAAGGTCGACGCACTGGACGCGATGATCAGGGCCGGGCTCGCCTTCATCAACCGCTACCCGGCCTTCACCCAGCTCTACGTGGCCGAGCTGTGGCGCACCAATCGGGCCTGGCAGTCCACGCTCATGGTGGTCCGGCAGGAGGCGGTCGCGGTCGTCGAGGGCGTGCTGCGCGAAGGGGTGGCGAACGGCGAGCTCAGCGACGAGATCGACATTCCGCTGACGGCCGCCGCGCTGGTCGGGATGGTCCTGGTGGCCGCCCTGGACTGGCAGGCCTTCCAGCCGGAGCGTTCCCTGGACGACGTCCACGCGGCGCTGTCGCGGCTGCTCCAGGGCCGCGTGAGCGGCAACCGGTGAGCTGACCGGGCTCGGTACGGAAACGGGGCACGGCGAAGCGCCGGTCCGAGGTGGCCGCGTCCCCCGCGGGCCACTTCGAACCGGCGCTTCGCCGTACTTCCCCGTGCTCCCCCGTACTCCCCGTTGGGCCCCCGTTCGGTCGTCCCCCGGGTTCCCCCGTGCCTCGCTCCCGCCGACAAAGTCGGCGGAAGGAGCGGCCAAGGGCGCGAGGACCGTTCCGCCGCCCCGTGTCGGCGGTACCGGAGCCGCGCCCCCTTCCGTGCCTCCACTCTCTCTTTCGCGCAGGTCGGGCCCCATCCGCGCGCGTACTCATCTCACTCACTAGGTACGGATACTCAGTCGTACGCACTCATGCCCAGGACGCACCGTCGTCAACTGGTTACGATCGCGTCCGTGTCCGTACTCCCCCTGGTCTTCACCAGCGGCTGGGCCAGTGGCATCAACGCGTACGCGGTGGTGCTGCTCCTCGGCATCTTCGGAGCGACCGGTCTGAGCGACGACGTCCCGGAGTCGCTTCAGCGCCCTGAGATCCTGATCACAGCGGGCGTTCTCTTCCTGTGCGAGGCGGTCGCCGACAAGATCCCGTACGTGGACTCGGTGTGGGACTCGGTGCACACCGTGATCCGCCCGGCGGCGGGGGCGTGGGTCGGGGCCCTGCTCGCCGGGCAGAGCGGTTCGCTCTCCGATCTGGCGGCGGGCGCGATCGGCGGTTCGACGGCGTTGGCGAGCCACACGGTCAAGGCCGGGACGCGGATGGCGATCAACACCTCGCCGGAGCCGTTCAGCAACTTCGTCATGAGCACCGCCGAGGATCTCGGGGTCGCCGGAATCCTGGCGTTCGCGATGTTCCACCCCGAGGCCGCGGCGATCGTCGCGGGCGTGCTGCTGCTCGCGGGGCTGCTGGCGCTCTTCTTCCTGATCTCACGGATCCGCCGGTTCCTGCGCCGCAGGGCCCAGCGCCGGGAGGAGAAACGCCTGGCCGAGCGGGTGGGACAGCCACCCGACTGAGACCGCGGGCCGGGTTGTCGGTGGCGGCCGATAAAGTCGCTGGCATGGGACGGATTGCGGTGATCGGCGCCGGGATGGGCGCGATGGCGGCCGCCGCCCGGCTGGCCGTCGCGGGCCACCGGGTGGTGGTGTACGAGCGCGCGGCGACGTACGGCGGGGCGGTGCGCCGCTTCGAGCGCGACGGCTTCGTGTTCGACACGGGCCCGGGACTGCTCCCGCTGCCCGCGGTCTACCGCGATCTGTTCGTCAAGACGGGCAAGGAGCCTCTGGAGGCGTGCGTCGAGCTGGTCCAGGTGGACCCGTCCTCGCGCCATGTCTTCGCCGAGGGCACGGAGGTCGGTCTGCCGAACGCCTCGCGCGCGGGCGTCGTCACCGCCCTCGACGAGGCCCTCGGGGCGGGCGCGGGCGCACGGTGGGGCGACTTCCTGGTGCGGGCACGCGAGGCCTGGGACCGCACCCGCAGGCCGCTCCTGGAGGAGCCGCTGTGGCCGAACTGGTCGGTGCTCGCCGAGCGCGAGCCCTACCCCTCGGTGCCGCACAAGAAGTTGCTGCGCACCCGCCGCGCCACGACCCTCGCCGAGGTCGGCGCCTGGGAGTTGCGCGACCCGCGCCTCACGGCCCTGCTGGAAAGCCACGCCCTCGCCCACGGGCTCGATCCGCGCGTCACCCCGGCGAGCGCGGCCGTACTGCCGTACATGGAGCACGCGTTCGGCACCTGGTATGTGCGCGGCGGCATACGGGAGTTGGCGCGCGCGGTGTACGAGCGGTGCGTGGCCCGCAGGGTGGAGTTCCGCTTCGGGGCCCCGGTCGCGCGGATCGTCGAGAAGGACGGCCGGGCGACGGGTGTGGAACTGACCGACGGCGAGGTCGCGGACGCCGACTTCGTGGTCGCCGGTGTCGCGCCCGGAGCGCTCGACGCCCTGGTCCCCGGGACGGCGCTACGGGGCGGTGACGAGGTCGCGCCGCAGCGCGGGGCACCGAGCAGGCTGACCGTGCTGCTGGCGCTGCGCGGCAGGCGTCCCGAGGGGGTGGCACACCGAACGGTGGTGCACGCGGCGGACCGTACGGAGGAGTTGGACCGGCTCTTCGGTGAGCTTCCGGGGTTCTCCTCCTCGCCCACCGTGACGGTGTCACGCCCGGACGACCCCGCCCTCGCACCGGACACGGAGCACGAGGCGGTCACGCTGAGCGTCACGGTCCCGTCGGGCCTGTCGGTGTCCGAGGCGGACGTGCAGGGGGTGCTCGGTGTCGCCGAGCACGCGATACCGGGCCTGCGCGACCGTCTGCTGTGGCACGAGGCCCGCACTCCTGCCGACTTCGCGGAAGAGACGGGCGCGGACGGCGGCGCCGTCCCCGCACCGGCGCTCGCCGCGGCGGACGGACGGCTGCTGCACGCGTCGAACACCACCCGTATGCCGGGGCTGTTCGTGGTCGGCGGCTGGGCCCACCCGGGCGGCGGCCTCCCGCACGCGGGCATGTCGGGCGCCCTGGTGTCCGGACTGATCGTGGAGGGACCGCAGTTCCGGGGCTCTCAGTGAGCGCACCGGCGCGCCGAAGGCCGCCCGGGGAGGGCGGCCTTCAGTACCGGTACTGCTCGTCGTACCCGGCGCCGTTGGCGTTGCCGTTGCCGTTGCCCTGGTACGGGTAGGGCTGCTCCGGCGGGAGTTCGCCGCCGTAGGGGTCGTCGGTGTTGCGCTGCTGCGGGACCCAGACGCCGCCGGCCGGGGTCTCGCCGCCGTAGCCGCCGGTGGCGTACTGCTCCTGGCCGTAGCCCTGCTGCTGCTGCGTGTACTGCTGGTCGCCGCCGCCGTAGGTCGTGTCGTACGAGGCGCCGCTGTAGGTCTGCGTGCCGATGTACGGGTCGGAGTAGGCGGCGTACTGCTGCTGGCCGTTGTCGTAGCCGTACTGCTGCTGGTCGTACCCGGTCGAGTAACCGTCGTACGCGTAGGCCTGTTGGTCCTGGGACTGGGCCGCGGCGGCGTAGGACTGGTCGGTGGCGGCAGCGTAGGCGGTGTCGCTGTAGACGCCGTAGGAGCCGGTGTCGTCGGGCAGGGGCTGGGGCTCGTACACGGCGGTGGCCTCGGCGGCCGTCAGGTCGCCGGAGCCGGGCGGCATGAACCGGTCGGAGTGCGCGGGCGAGAACACGTCGTCCTCGCGGGTGAAGTCGTCGCCCTGGGAATACGCCGCGCCTGGGGCCAGTCCTTCGGCCCTGGCCTCGGCTCCCTCGGCCGTTTCGAGGTCGGAGACCTCCAGCGCCGGGTCCTGGTGGTCCTCACCGCGGCGTCGCTTGCTCTTGCCGAAGCCCTTGCCGGCGCCGCTGTCGGCACCCTGCCGGTTGCCCACGGCCCAGCCCTCCGCGAAACCGCGGCGGAACGACAGGGTGACGTACGTCTGGCCGACCGCGAAGGCCGCCGCGCCGAGCCCGATGACGATCACGGAGGGGATCAGCACGCCGAAGACGACACCGAGGAAGCCCACGAACGCGAGCAGGCGCCAGCGCAACCGCGCCTTGTACTGCAGCAGGACCTCGCCGAGCAGCCACAGCGCGACGATGCCGAACGCGATATAGAGGACCGTCCAGCCCATGTACGCCCCTCTCCCAGTGGCCGCTACGCAGTGTGTCGTACGTGGGTGCGACCGGTCTAGGCCTGCTGCGGGTGGTGCAGGCCCAGATTCTCGTAGATTTCCAGCGTCGCCGTGGAGTTGTTGAGCGTGATGAAGTGAAGTCCGGGGACTCCCTCGTCCAGCAGCCTCGCGCAGAACTCCGTCGCGAACTCGATCCCAATGGAGCGTACAGCCGCCGGATCGTCTTTGGCTGTGAGGATCCGCTCTTTCAGGACGTCCGGGAACGAAGCGTTGCTGAGCTTCGGAAGTCGTTCCAGCATCTTCACACTCGTCACCGGCATGACCTCCGGGATGACGGGTGTCGTACAGCCGGCCGCCACCACCCGGTCACGCAGGCGCAGATACGACTCGGGCTGGAAGAACATCTGGGTGATCGCGTAGTCCGCGCCGGCCCGGCACTTGTCGACGAAGTGCGCGACGTCCACGTCCCAGTCCGCGGAGCGGGGGTGCATCTCGGGGAAGGCGGCGACGCCGACGCAGAAGTCGCCGGACTCCTTGATGAGACGGACGAGTTCGGCGGCGTAGGTCAGGCCCCGGGGGTGCGGGACCCACTCGCCCATCGGGTCGCCGGGCGGGTCGCCGCGGACCGCGAGCATGTTCCGGATGCCGGCGTCGGCGTACTGGCCGATGATGTTGCGCAGTTCGGCGATGGAGTGGTTGACCGCGGTGAGGTGGGCGACCGGGGTGAGCGTGGTGTCGGCGACGATCTGCTCGGTCTCCTTGACCGTGCCCGCGCGGGTGGAGCCACCGGCACCGTAGGTGACGGAGACGAAGTCGGGGGCGACGGCCTCGACGCGGCGCAGCGCGTTCCACAGGTTCCGCTCGCCCTTGGGGGTTTTCGGCGCGGAGAACTCGAAGGAGTACGTCGCCTTGCCGGTGGCGAGCATGTCGCGCACGGTGCGTGCGCGATCAGTCCTGGTGGAAGCAGATCCGAGGGCCATACCCGCAGGTTAGTCAGGGGGCGGCGGTCTCCCAACCGAACCGACGCCAATTGTCCGATTTGTCGACTTCTTGTCCACCCCTCGGACACCTGTGGGGACAACCGGTCCGATCGTTGATCGGACCGTCGACGCGCCCGGGGAGGCACGGCCTGTACCTGACGCAGCCGCCACTTACACCTGACGCAGCCGCTTCGCGAACTCTTCCGCCGCCGCGCCGGGATCCGCCGCCTCGGTGATCGCCCGTACGACGACGACGCGGCGGGCACCCGCCTCCAGGACCTCGTCGAGGTTGCCGAGGTCGATGCCGCCGATGGCGAACCAGGGGCGGTCGGTGGCGAGGGAGGCCGTGTGCCGGACCAGGCCGAGGCCCGGGGCGTGGCGGCCGGGCTTGGTGGGGGTGGGCCAGCAGGGGCCGGTGCAGAAGTAGTCCACGCCGTCCTGGACGGCGGCGGCCGCGGCCTCGGACTCGGCGTGCGTGGAGCGGCCGATGAGGACCTCGTCGCCGAGGATCGCGCGGGCGGCGGGGACCGGGAGGTCGCCCTGGCCCAGGTGGAGTACGTCGGCGCCGATGGCGTGGGCGACATCCGCCCGGTCGTTGACCGCGAGGAGCTTGCCGTGGCGGGCGCATGCGTCCGCGAAGACCTGGAGGTGCTCCAGTTCCTCGGCGGCCTCCATGCCCTTGTCGCGCAACTGCACGATGTCGACGCCGCCGGTCAGGACCGCGTCCAGGAAGTCGGCGAGGTCGCCCTGGCGCTTGCGGGCGTCCGTGCAGAGGTAGACGCGGGCGTCGGCGAGGCGGGTGCGGGCGGCGTTCTCGGGCATGCGTGTGTCCCCCGTGGTGCGGTGCGTACGGATGTCGTACGCACCCTACGGACATGGTGCGGTGCGTACGGACCGCGGCGGCCGGGGTGGTCCGGGGCCGGCCGTGGTCCGTACGCCGGACGGTCGTTCGAATCAGACGGCGAGCGCCTGGGCGCGGCGCTTCACCTCCGTGCCGCGATTCTCGCTCAGAGCCTGCGCGGGGGTGCCGGGCAGGCTCGGGTCGGGGGTGAAGAGCCACTCGAGCATCTCTTCGTCGGAGAAGCCGTCGTCCCGCAGGAGCGTCAAGGTGCCGGTCAGGCCCTTGACGACCTTCTGCTCGGCCCCGTCGATGAAGGCGGCGGGGACGTGCAGCGCGCGGTTCTCACCACGGCGTACGGCGATCAGCTGGCCCTCCTTGACCAACTGCCGGACGCGGGTCACCTCGACGCCGAGCTGTTCGGCGATGTCGGGGAGGGTGAGCCAGGCGGGGACGAGAGCATCGATCTTTGCGTCAATCTCGGTCACGGGACAAGCCTGCCATCCCGGACTGACACTCGGTACCCGAGCGCCCCCCGGACCGCCGTCCGGGCGACGGAAACCGGGCGGTCATGCCGTGGCGTCCTTCAGAGGGCGGGACGGGTCGGCCAGGATGTCCGGGTTCATGGGCATGCCCGCCTCGATCAGGCGGCGGCCCTGGGCCAGGTCACGGGGACGCCCCACGGCCAGCAGGGCGACGAGGCGGCTCTCGCGGAGCCAGCACACCGTCCAGGCCGCGCCCGACGGGTCGCCCCGCCAGATGGTCGTATCGGCGGGGGCGTGATGGCCGACATACTGGACGAAGCGGCCGAACTGCTCGGACCAGAAGTACGGGACCGGGTCGTACGCCACCGGGGCCTCGCCGATGATGTTCGCCGCGACCGTGCGCGGCGCCTGGAGGGCGTTGTCCCAGTGGTGGACGAGGAGGCGCTCCTCGTAGCGGCCCGACGGGAAGGAGGCGCAGTCGCCGACCGCGTAGATGTCCGGCACGGAGGTGCGCAGGTGGCTGTCGGCGACCACTTCGCGGTGGGCGCCTAGCTCGATGCCGGAGCCGGCCAGCCAGGCGGTGGCGGGGCGCGCGCCGATGCCGACGACCACGGCGCCCGCCGGCACCCGCGTGCCGTCGTCAAGGACCACCGCGCCGGGCTCGACGCGCTCCACGCGCGCGTGGGTGCGCAGCGACGCGCCGCTGTCCGCGTACCAGGCGGTCATCGGCGCGGCCACCTCCGCGGGCAGCGCGCCGGCCAGCGGCCGGTCGGCGGCCTCGACGACCGTGACCGCGCACCCGGCCTCACGCGCCGCCGTCGCGAACTCCGCACCGATCCAGCCCGCCCCGACGACCACGATGTCGTGCTGCTGGGCGAGCACGGGGCGCAGCCGCTCGGCGTCGTCCAGGGTCCGCAGCAGATGGACGCCGGGGACGCCCTCCGAGCCCGGCAGCTGGATCGGTTCCGCGCCGGTCGCGAGGACCAGGACGTCGTAGGGCACCGGTCCTGCCTCGGTGTCCAGCTCGTGGTCCGCGGGGCGCAGGCCCAGCGCCTCGCAGCCGAGCCGCAGTTCGATGTCCAGCGCCTCGAAGTCGATGTCGAAGGCGGAGCCCTCGGCCTTGCCGAGCAGTACCGCCTTGGACAGGGGTGGCCGGTCGTACGGCTGGTGCGGCTCGGCGCCGATCAGCGTCACATCCCCGGTGAATCCCTGTTCCCGCAGGGCGACCGCCGTCTGTACGCCGGCCATGCCCGCACCCACGATGACGACCCGCCGTGCCGTACGCCCCTGCGCCCGCACCTGTGCCCGCGTCTGCTCGCTCACCTGATCACCATAGACAACTGACAATCTGTCAGTCAGGGGACGTGCGCAGTGACCTGTTCCACAACGCTCGTACCGCTCCCGTCCTGGGACTCCCAGTCCCAGGTCTCCTCCAGGCGCAACCGTCCGTCGGGCAGCTCCACGACCACGGACACGCAGTGGCCCGACGAGGTGCTGCCGTCGTGCTTCAGCTGCACGTACCGGAAGTCGAGGCGGTCGCCCTCCCGCGTCCCCACGAGGTGACCGCGTGCGACGTCCCCGCCCGCGTACTCGGCCCAGATCTCGCCGTCCTTCTCGTGGTACGTGAACCGGGTGCGCGTACCGACCTGCCCGGGGGCCTGGTCGGCGACCGGGGCGAGGACCAGGCCGTCGAGCGTACGGGCCATGGACGGAGGCTCCCTTACTGAGACATACGGCAGCGGGCTAGGGTGGCCAACGTGCTGCATCTCCCGGGGGGCGACCCCCGGACCCCCAGCACAAAAGATTACTCGCGGGAGCCCGGACGCACCGGGCTGAGAGGGAGGCTGGCGGCCTCCGACCGTACGAACCTGATCCGGGTCATGCCGGCGAAGGGAGGGGCTGGACACCCATGTCGCCTACGCGTACACCTGCACGTTCCTCGGATGCGCCGTCATCGGACGCACGTGTGTCAGACGTCCTCGTCATCGGGGGCGGGATCATCGGTCTCGTGACCGCCTGGCGGGCCGCGCAGCGCGGGTTCACCGTCGCGGTCGTGGACCCCGAGCCGGGCGGCGGGGCGGCACGGGTGGCCGCCGGAATGCTCGCCGCCGTCACCGAGCTGCACTACGGCGAGCAGACCCTGCTGGGCCTGAACCTCGCCTCCGCGCGCCGCTATCCCGACTTCGCCGCCGAACTCACCGAGGCGAGCGGCCAGGACCTCGGCTACCGCCGGTGCGGCACGCTGGCCGTCGCCATGGACGCCGACGACCGGGCCCACCTGCGCGAACTGCATGCCTTGCAACACCGCTCGGGGCTCGAATCGGAGTGGCTCAGCGGCCGGGAGTGCCGCCGTCTGGAACCCATGCTCGCGCCGGGCGTGCGCGGCGGGCTGCGGGTCGACGGCGACCACCAGATCGACCCGCGCCGGCTCGCGAAAGCCCTGGTCAAGGCGTGCGAGCGGGCCGGAGTGGAGTTCCATCGGACGTGGGCGGAGCGCTTGACCGTCGTACGGGACCGGGCCGCCGGGGTCGTCACGACGGGCGGCGAACGGCTGGCGGCGGGGCAGGTGGTGCTCGCCGCCGGGAGCCTGAGCGGAAAGCTCCCGGGCGTGCCCGCCGACGTGCTGCCGCCCGTACGGCCCGTGAAGGGTCAGGTGCTGCGGCTGACCGTGCCGAAGCGGTACGCGCCGTTCCTGAGCCGGACCGTGCGGGCCGTGGTGCGCGGCAGCCAGGTCTATCTGGTGCCGCGGGAGAACGGTGAGCTCGTCGTGGGCGCCACCAGCGAGGAGCTGGGCTGGGACACGACGGTGACCGCGGGCGGGGTCTACGAGCTGCTGCGCGACGCCCACGAGCTGGTGCCCGGGATCACCGAGCTGCCGCTCACCGAGACGCGCGCGGGCCTGCGGCCCGGGTCGCCCGACAACGCGCCGCTGCTCGGCCCGACCGCGCTCGACGGGCTGCTGCTGGCCACCGGGCACTACCGCAACGGCGTCCTGCTCACGCCCGTCACCGGGGACGCCATGGCGCACGTCCTGACCACCGGCGAGCTCCCGGAAGAGGCCCGCCCCTTCACCCCCGGGCGCTTCAGCACCGCACTCACGGAGCAGACCGTATGAACATCTTCGTCAACGGAGAGCGACGGCTCGTCGCCGCCGACACGGCCCTCGACACGCTCGTCGCCACCCTCACCGTCGCACCCTCCGGCGTCGCCGCCGCGCTCAACGAAACCGTCGTCCCGCGCACGCAGTGGTCGTCCACGGCCCTCTGCGAGGGAGACCGCGTCGAAGTCCTCACCGCAGTCCAAGGAGGCTGAACCATGGCCGACGATCCGTTTGTCCTCGGAGGTACGTCCTTCTCGTCCCGGCTGATCATGGGTACGGGGGGTGCGCCCAGCCTCGACGTCCTGGAGCGGTCGCTCGTGGCGTCCGGCACGGAGCTGACGACGGTCGCGATGCGGCGGGTGAATCCCTCGGCGCACGGCTCGGTGCTGTCCGTGCTCGACAAACTGGGCATCCGGGTGCTGCCGAACACGGCGGGGTGTTTCACCGCGGGCGAGGCCGTGCTGACCGCGCGGCTCGCGCGGGAGGCGCTCGGTACGGAGCTGATCAAGCTGGAGGTCATCGCCGACGAGCGGACCCTGCTGCCCGATCCGATCGAGTTGCTGGACGCCGCCGAGACGCTGGTCGACGACGGGTTCACCGTGCTGCCGTACACCAACGACGACCCCGTGCTCGCGCGGAAGCTGGAGGACGTGGGGTGCGCGGCGGTCATGCCGCTCGGGTCGCCCATCGGGTCCGGTCTCGGCATCCGCAACCCGCACAACTTCCAGCTGATCGTGGAGCACGCGCGTGTGCCGGTGATTTTGGACGCGGGGGCCGGTACGGCGTCGGATGCGGCGTTCGCGATGGAGCTGGGGTGTGCGGGCGTCATGCTGGCGTCGGCCGTGACCCGGGCGCAGGAGCCGGTGCTGATGGCCGAGGGCATGAAGCACGCGGTGGAAGCCGGGCGGCTCGCCTGGCGTGCGGGGCGGATTCCTCGGCGGCACTTCGCCTCCGCGTCGTCTCCTGCGGAGGGGCTGGCGCGGTTGGATCCTGAGCGTCCTGCTTTCTAGGCGCCCGGCGCTGGTGTGCTTTTTCTCCCGCCCGCGCACCGCCCGTTTCCAGTCGGCTGGAAAGTGGGGCTCGCCCGTGGGGGTGGGGCGGCGTTGGTGGCTGCGGGGTGGGGGCAGCCTGCCTTACATCCCCTGTGCACGACATGTGGACCGGATCGATCAAGCGTGCGAGATCCGTCACAGGTCGGCTGCAGTCCCGCTCCGGAATTGGCCGGAAGGGTGGGGGTGACAGTGGCGGCTCGTAGACTCGCCTGCGTGGATACGACCCTTCAGGACCCGCTTGTCGGGCAAGTGCTCGACGGCCGCTACCGCGTCGACGCACGGATCGCGGTCGGCGGGATGGCCACGGTCTACCGGGCCCTGGACACCCGCCTCGACCGCGTGCTCGCGCTCAAGGTGATGCACCCGACGCTGGCCGCCGACGGCTCGTTCGTCGAGCGGTTCATCCGGGAGGCCAAGTCGGTGGCCCGGCTCGCGCACCCCAACGTGGTGCAGGTCTTCGACCAGGGCGCGGACGGGTCGTACGTCTATCTGGCCATGGAGTACGTGGCCGGCTGCACCCTGCGTGACGTGCTGCGCGAGCGGGGGGCGCTGCAACCGCGGGCCGCCCTGGACGTCCTGGAGCCGGTGCTCGCCGCGCTCGGCGCCGCGCACCGCGCCGGGTTCGTGCACCGCGACATGAAGCCGGAGAACGTCCTGATAGGGGACGACGGCCGGGTCAAGGTGGCCGACTTCGGCCTCGTCCGGGCCGTGGACACCGTCACCAACACGACGGGGGCCGTCCTTGGCACCGTGTCGTACCTCGCCCCCGAACAGATCGAGCACGGCACCGCGGACACCCGCGTCGACGTCTACGCCTGCGGGGTCGTCCTCTACGAGATGCTCACCGGCGGCAAGCCGCACTCCGGGGACTCCCCCGCCCAGGTGCTCTACCAGCACCTGCACGCGGATGTGCCGCCGCCCTCGGCCGCCGTGCCCTCGATGCCCTACGCCCTGGACGAGCTGGTCGCCGCGGCGACCGCCCGCAACCCCGAGGTGCGCCCGCACGACGCGGTGGCGCTGCTCGGCCAGGTCCTCCAGGCGCGGGCCGGCCTCACCGCCGAGCAGCTCGACGCCATACCCCCGCAGGCGCTCGCCGTGGGGCACGACAACGCGGGCGACCGTACGAGCGTGATCCCGCGCTCGCTCTCCGTGCCCCGCCTGCTGCCGGTGAACGAGGGCCACGAGGACGGCGGCGACGCCGGCGACCCGGTGAACCGGACCAGTCGGTTCGAGCAGACCAGCCGGTTCGAGTCCGGACCGCCCGCTCCCCCGCGCCGCGGCTCACGGCCCCGGCGCGGAATGTTCGCGATCATCGCCGCGGTCGTGCTGGTGCTCGGGCTCGGCGCGGGCGTCTGGTACATCAATTCCGGCCAGTTCACCAAGGTCCCGCTGCTGCTGGCGAAGACCGAGGCGCAGGCCAGGACGCGGATCGAGCAGGCCGGTCTCGACGTCGGGCAGGTCAAGCACGCCTACAGCGACACCGTGAAGCGCGGCACTGTGATCAGCAGTGACCCGGCGCCCGGCGCACGCATCCGGGACAACGACTCCGTGACGCTGACCATCTCCAACGGCCCGGAGACCGTGAAGGTGCCCGACCTGACGGGACTCGCGCTGTTCAAGGCGCGGGAGGTCCTGAAGGGGGACGGGCTCGCCGCGGGCATGGTCACCCGGGAGTTCAGCCAGGACGTTCTCAAGGGCTTCGTGATCAGTTCGGATCCGGGCGCGGGCACGGAGCGGCACGCCGGTTCGGCCATCGCCCTCACCGTCAGCAAGGGCAGCCCGGTGGAGGTCGCGGACGTCACGGGCGCGTCCGTCGCGGACGCCACCTCGGAGCTGGAGCAGGCGGGCCTGAAGGTGAAGATCGCCACCCAGCGGGTCAACTCGGAGTTCGACCAGGGCCAGATCGCCCAGCAGTCGCCGAAGGCGGGCAGCCAGGTCGCCGGGGGCGACACCGTCACGCTGACCGTCTCCAAGGGCCCCGAGATGGTCTCGGTGCCGGACGTGGTGGGCGACAGCGTGGACGACGCGAAGAAGACGCTGGAGGACGCCGGGTTCCAGGTCAACGAGGACCGCGGGCTGCTCGGGCTGTTCGGGGACCACGTCAAGAGCCAGTCGGTGAAGGGCGGCGAGACCGCGCCCAAGGGGTCGACGATCTCCATCGTGATCCGCTGAGACCACGACGATGCTGAGACCACGGCAGTGAGGTCCGCCGACGGGCCGTCCGGGAGCGCGTGACACCCTGAAGGGCGTGACCAGCAAGCAGCTCCGCAACCCCGTCGGCGGCCATGTCCCCGTGGCCGGCGGCCTCAGCTCCGTCGGCCTGACCTACGCACGCGAGATGGGCGCCGAGACCGTCCAGGTCTTCGTCGCCAACCCGCGCGGCTGGGCGACGCCCGTCGGCAGTCCCCGCCAGGACGAGGAGTTCCGGGCGGCCTGTGCCGCCGAGTCGATACCCGCGTACGTCCACGCGCCCTATCTGATCAACTTCGGCTCGCACACCGAGGCGACGGTCGAGAAGTCGGTGGAGTCGCTGCGGCACTCGCTGCGGCGGGGCCGGGAGATCGGCGCGCTCGGCGTGGTCGTGCACACGGGGAGCGCCACCGGGGGCCGGGAGCGGTCCGTCGCCCTGAGGCAGGTACGTGAGCATCTGCTGCCCCTGCTGGACGAGCTGACGCATGACGACGACCCGTATCTGCTCCTGGAGTCGACCGCGGGCCAGGGCGCCTCGCTCTGCTCGCGCACCTGGGACTTCGGGCCGTACTTCGAGGCGCTGGACGCCCATCCGAAGCTGGGCGTGTGCCTCGACACCTGCCACATCTACGCGGCGGGGCACGACCTGACCGGGCCGAGCGGCATGCACCAGACGCTCGACCTGCTGGTGGACACGGTCGGCGCGGGCCGGCTCAAGCTGATCCACGCCAACGACTCCAAGGACGTGGTCGGCGCCCACAAGGACCGCCACGAGAACATCGGCTCCGGTCACATCGGCGAGGACCCGTTCCGCGCGCTGATGACCCACCCCGCCACCGAGGGCGTACCCCTGGTCATCGAGACGCCGGGCGGGAAGGAGGGGCACGCGGCGGACGTGGAGCGCCTGAAGAAACTCAGGGACGGCTGACGCCGCCCGAACAGGCGGGCCGGGTCAGAGCTCGGGGCCGTCCCCGGGCTCCTCCTGGTAGGAGTAGCGCTGTTCGCGCCAGGGGTCGCCTATGTTGTGGTAGCCGCGCTCCTCCCAGAAGCCGCGGCGGTCGGCCGTCATGTACTCGACGCCGCGCACCCACTTGGGGCCCTTCCAGGCGTAGAGGTGGGGGACGACGAGGCGGAGCGGGAAGCCGTGCTCGGCGGTGAGGAGTTCGCCGTCCTTGTGGGTGGCGAAGATCGTGCGGTCGGAGGCGAAGTCGTCGAGACGCAGATTCGAGCTGAAGCCGTACTCCGCCCAGACCATGACATGGGTGACGGTGGGCGCGGGCGGGGCGATCTCCAGGATCGTGCGCGCCGGGATACCGCCCCATTCGGCCCCGATCATGCTGAACTTCGTGACGCAGTGCAGATCGGCTACGACCGAGGTGTACGGCAGGGCCGTGAACTCCTCGTGGGTCCAGCAGTGCTTCTCACCGTCGGCGGTGGCGCCGAAGACCCTGAACTCCCAGCGTTCGGGACGGAACTTGGGTACGGGACCGTAGTGCGTGACCGGCCAGCCGCGCTGCAGTCGCTGCCCCGGCGGAAGCTCCGACTGTGCCGCTTCTCCCGTTCCACGTCCCACCGGCTGACCCATGACTCCATCCTGACAGACCCGGGACAGTGCACATGACCAGCCCAGTACGGAATCGGGCAACTCATACTAAGCGTGCACTTACTGGACGGCCCGGGACGCCGATGCAAGGATGCGGCGCAACCTGCCCAGTCCCCCGCTTGGAAGGAGCCTCTGCGATGCAGGGCGACCCCGAGGTCATCGAATTCCTCAACGAGCAGCTGACCGGTGAGCTGACCGCGATCAACCAGTACTTCCTGCACGCGAAGATGCAGGAGAACTTCGGCTGGACGAAGCTCGCGAAGTACACGCGCCACGAGTCCTTCGACGAGATGAAGCACGCAGAGGTGCTCACCGACCGGATCCTCTTCCTGGAGGGCCTGCCGAACTACCAGCGGCTCTTCCACGTCCGGGTGGGGCAGACCGTCACCGAGATGTTCCAGGCCGACCGGCAGGTGGAGGTCGAGGCGATCGACCGCCTCAAGCGCGGGATCGAGGTGATGCGCAACAAGGGCGACATCACGTCCGCGAACATCTTCGAGTCGATCCTCGAGGACGAGGAGCACCACATCGACTACCTGGACACCCAGCTGGAGCTGGTGGAGAAGCTCGGCGAGGCGCTCTACATCGCCCAGGTGATCGAGCAGCCGGAGAGCTAGGCGGCTTCTTCCAGGCCCTGTGCCGGGGACAGCTCGGCCAGCACCGGCTTGCCCTGTTCGGCCAGCTCACGGCGCGGGCAGGTGCCACGGCCGAGGATCGCCTGGATACTGCGGACGCAGGAGCCGCAGTCCGTGCCCGCCTTGGAGGCGGAGGCTATCTGGCGGGGCGTGCAGGCGCCGTTCTCCGCGTGCTGCTTGACCTGCTGTTCGGTGACGCCGAAGCAGCTGCATACGTACACGCGGTTCACCTCCCGGCGGGATTGATGTCTGATGCCGTCCCGTTTACCGGTGAGGCAAACCTAACCTTACCCATCACTCAGGGACCGCAAAAGTGGGAGGGGGCGCGGATCGTATGTGATCCGCGCCCCACTTCACTCAGGTGTAACAGGCGAACCCGTCACTGGTCCCTGTACATCTCCGCGACCAGGAAGGCCAGGTCGAGGGACTGGCTGCGGTTCAGACGCGGGTCGCAGGCCGTCTCGTAGCGCTGGTGGAGGTCGTCGACGAAGATCTCGTCACCGCCGCCCACGCACTCGGTGACGTCGTCACCGGTGAGCTCGACGTGGATGCCGCCCGGGTGCGTGCCCAGACCCTTGTGGACCTCGAAGAAGCCCTTGACCTCGTCGAGCACGTCGTCGAAGCGGCGGGTCTTGTGACCGGAGGCCGCCTCGAAGGTGTTGCCGTGCATCGGGTCGGTCACCCAGGCCACCACCGCGCCCGAGGCCGTGACCTTCTCGACCAGCTCGGGGAGCTTGTCGCGGACCTTGTCGGCGCCCATCCGCACGATGAAGGTCAGCCGGCCGGGCTCGCGGTCCGGGTCGAGGCGGTCGATGTACTGGAGCGCCTCCTCGGCCGTCGTCGTCGGGCCGAGCTTGATGCCGATCGGGTTGCGGATCCGCGAGGCGAACTCGATGTGCGCGCCGTCCAGCTGCCGGGTGCGCTCACCGATCCACACCATGTGGCCCGAGACGTCGTACAGCTGGCCCGTACGCGAGTCGACCCTGGTCAGCGCCGCCTCGTAGTCGAGGAGCAGCGCCTCGTGGGAGGCGTAGAACTCGACGGTCTTGAACTCCTCCGGGTCGGTCCCGCAGGCCCGCATGAAGTTCATCGCGTTGTCGATCTCCCGCGCCAGCTGCTCGTAGCGCTGCCCGGACGGGGAGGACTTCACGAAGTCCTGGTTCCAGGCGTGCACCTGGCGCAGGTCGGCGTAGCCGCCGGTGGTGAAGGCGCGCACCAGGTTGAGCGTGGAGGCGGAGGCGTTGTACATCCGCTTCAGACGCTCGGGGTCCGGGATGCGGGCCTTCTCGTCGAAGTCGAAGCCGTTGACCGAGTCACCGCGGTACGTCGGCAGGGTCACGCCGTCGCGGGTCTCGGTCCCCTTGGAGCGCGGCTTGGAGTACTGGCCGGCGATGCGGCCGACCTTCACGACCGGCACCGAGGCGGCGTACGTGAGCACGGCGCCCATCTGGAGCAGGGTCTTGAGCTTGTTGCGGATGTGGTCGGCCGACACCGCGTCGAAGGCCTCGGCGCAGTCGCCACCCTGGAGAAGGAACGCCTCTCCCTTGGCGACGGACGCCATCCGGGCGCGCAGCTGGTCGCACTCGCCCGCGAAGACGAGCGGCGGATACGACTCGAGGTCCGCGATCACATCGCGCAGAGCCTCGGCATCGGGGTACTCGGGCTGCTGCGCCGCGGGCAGGTCTCGCCAGGTGTTGCCAGCGCTTGCGCTGGGCTTAGCGTTCACGGTCACCCTGACAACATTACGGGGTCGTGTCGGGCGTCCATCCCCATGCCCATCAATTGAGACGGACCGCGCTCGATCGGGACGCGCTCCGGGCGGCCGCACGGCAGGTCCTTGCGGCCGCCCGGAGCGGGCGGGCAGGCAGGCCCTAGTCCACGTCGAGCCGGTCGCGGTCGATGGAGATCGTCACGCCGCCGTGCGTCTCGGTCGTGTCGCCCTTGTACTGGTGGATGCGCTGGTGGTCGGCCCACAGGTTCGCGGGGATCGTCGAGTCGGTGGTCGTCGACTTGCCGTTCCAGCGGGCGAAGTGGAGCACGTCGGGCAGGGTGACGCGCCTCTTGTTGGCGACCAGGTCGGTGACCAGGGACGAGGTGTTGCCGTAGACGCCGGAGCGGTAACCCAGTTCGTGCAGGCGCTTGGTGTAGGCATCGAGGTACGACAGCACCCGGCTGGTGACGGTGGAGCCGGGGGCGTAGTTCTCCAGGTCGTCGTAGATCACCGTGCCCTTGGGGAAGCCCAGCGCGGTGGCCTGCTCGACGGCGTCGTCGGCGGCCTCGCTGCCCTGCGGCACGGGGTCGGTGATCGCCTCGCAGCCGCCTTTGCAGCTGCCCCCGTCGGAGGTGGGCTGGCGGCCGACGTACAGCGGGAAGAACCGCCAGCCGTTCGCGTACTGCGTCCGCAGCCAGCCGGCGGTGAGTCTGCTCTGGGCGCAGGCACGGTTGACCCCGCCGATGTAGACGCCGACGGCCCCGTAGTCGGAGTCGTCCCGCCAGGCGTCCATCGCCGTCTGGCCCGGCGCGGTGCAGGCGTCGAAGCCCTCGCCGCGGAAGGACGTCGCGTCGGCGGGCAGCGGCGCCGCGGCGGGCGCGCCCGCGGTCGCGTCGGTGCCCGCGGAAGCGTCCGGGAGACCGGCGTCGCGCAGGATGTCCTGGATCCTCGTACGGTCCTGCGCGTACGCGGCGGTCACGGCGATCCGGTCGGCGGTGACCCGGAACGTGCGGGCCGTGCGGTTCTCACTGACGGTGCGGCCCTTGACGACGGACGGCTGGATCAGGAACGCCTCGGTACGTCCCCTCGCCCCCGCCGGACACTGCTGCTGGTCGCCGGGCGTGCCGAGGTACACGGCGTGCCGGTCGAAGCGGACACAGACGTCCGGATGTTTCTCCAGGTCCACGATCGGCCAGGAGGCGGGGACGGTGAACTCGTGGCCGCGGTAGGTGACCTTGACGGTGTCGTCGGTCCCGGCGGCGCGTGCGGTGCTGGGCGGGCCGGCGGCGAGGGCCGCGGCGGCGGCGCACACGGTGAGCGTTCGGACGCCGCCACGGCGGGGCCGGGGTGAACGGGCTGGGTACATGGTTGTCTCCTCGGTCGGGCTTCCTGGGCCATGCCATCCATGGCCGGTGACCGAGCAGTAGGAACGCAGGGCGCGGACGGTTCACGCTGTTGCCCGCCCCCTGACGTCGGGTAAGGTGCGGCGCATGTTCGCGCACTCGACCCAGAACTGGTGGTGGACCGCTCATCCGGCGGCCCACTGACTGCGCGTACGCAAGACTTCGCGAAGGCCGCCCGAGGGGCGGCCTTCGGTGTTTGCGGACACGGGCCGTTCCTCTCCGAGTTTTCGGGAATCCGAGAATCCGAGAATCCGAGAGAAGGAACAGGACCGATGCACCTGCTCGACCTGCTGGACGATCCCCGTCCGTTCGCCCTGCTGCGGCGCCGCACCCCCGGTCACGATCACGACACCGTCGAGCTGCTGCTCGGACCGGTCAGCACCTGCGACCGCCTCGCCGACCTCCCCGACCAGGGACTCGCGCTCGTCCCCTTCCGCCAGATCAGGGAGCGCGGCTTCGACGTCCGCGACGACGGCACGCCGCTCGCGGTGCTGACCCCCGAGGAGACGCACGTCCTGCCGCTGGAGCGGGCGCTGACGGAGCTGCCGGCGCACGAGGTGCGTGTCACGGGCGGGGGCTTCGACGTCGACGACCAGGAGTACGCGGGGATCGTCGGGCGCGTGCTGGAGGAGGAGATCGGGCGCGGCGAGGGCGCGAACTTCGTGATCCGGCGTACGTACGAGGGCGCGATCCCGGGGTTCGGGCGGGCCGACGCGCTGGCCCTGTTCCGGCGGCTGCTGGTCGGTGAGCGGGGCGCGTACTGGACGTTCGTCGTGCACACCGGGGAGCGCACGCTTGTGGGCGCGAGCCCCGAGGTGCACGTGCGGATGTCGGGCGGGACCGTCGTGATGAACCCGATCAGCGGCACGTACCGCTATCCGGTCGAGGGGCCCTCCGCGGACGACCTGCTCGGCTTCCTCGCCGACGGCAAGGAGATCGAGGAGCTCTCGATGGTCGTCGACGAGGAGCTCAAGATGATGTGCACGGTCGGTGACATGGGCGGCGTGGTGATCGGTCCGCGGCTCAAGGAGATGGCTCACCTCGCGCACACCGAGTACGAGCTGCGGGGCCGGTCCTCGCTGGATGTGCGCGAGGTCCTGAAGGAGACCATGTTCGCGGCGACCGTCACGGGGTCGCCGGTGCAGAACGCGTGCCGGGTGATCGAGCGGCACGAGGTCGGCGGGCGGGGCTACTACGCGGGTGCGCTGGCCCTCATCGGCCGCGACGCGGGCGGTGCCCCGACCCTCGACTCGCCCATCCTCATCCGGACCGCCGACATCGACGCGGACGGGCGGCTGCGGGTGCCGGTCGGCGCCACCCTGGTCCGGGGATCGGATCCGGCGGGCGAGGTCGCCGAGACGCACGCGAAGGCGGCGGGGGTGCTGGCGGCGCTGGGGGTCGTGGAGGCCGGGGCCCGCGTGGAGGGCGTACGGCCGAGGCTGGCCGACGATCCGCGGGTGCGGGCGGCGCTGGACGGGCGGCGGGCCTCGCTCGCGCCGTTCTGGCTGCGGATGCAGGAGCAGGCGCGTGAGTTGGAGGGCCATGCGCTGGTCGTGGACGCCGAGGACACCTTCACGGCGATGCTCGCGCATGTGCTGCGGTCCTCGGGGCTCGAGGTGACCGTGCGGCGCTACGACGAGCCGGGGCTGCGGGCGGCGGTGCGGGCGCACGTGGGGCCGTTGGTCCTGGGCCCCGGCCCGGGCGACCCCTCGGACATGGACGATCCCAAGATGCGGTTCCTGCGGGAGCTCACCGCCGAGGTGATCGGGGGACACGGGCACGGCGTGCTCGGCGTCTGTCTCGGGCACGAGCTGATCGCGGCGGAGCTGGGCCTGGAGATCGTACGCAAGGAGGTCCCGTACCAGGGCGCGCAGACGGGGATCGATCTCTTCGGGCGGGCCGAGACCGTCGGTTTCTACAACAGCTTCGTGGCGCACTGCGACGAGGAGACGGCGGCCGAGCTGTCGGCCCATGGCATCGAGGTCAGCCGCACCGAGGGCGGTGAGGTGCACGCGCTGCGCGGGCCCGGGTTCGCGGGTGTGCAGTTCCACCCGGAGTCGGTGCTGACGCTGAACGGGACGGCCGTCGTGCGGGAGCTGGTCGGTGGGCTGCGGGGCGCCGGCACGCTGTCGGAGCGGCGGCCCTCCGTGTAGGGCCTGTCCGGCCGATCAAGTCGCAGAAAAGCGGCGGGGCCTTGGCAGTGCCGGTGAGCAGGGTCTGGTGCGTGCAGCTGCAAGGCGGAGGAGGGAAGCGACGCGATGGGGGTCCCCCCTGTTCGAGCGAAGCCGAGAACTTGGGGGAGTCGTTGACCGACGACAACGCCGCTGGGGGTACCCCCTGCTCGAAGAGCTCGGGGGAGTGCGTGCCAGACCCCGCGTCTGCGGCATGATCGGCCGGACAGGCCCTAGTCGTGGCAGCCGTGGTCGAGACGCCGGCCGCACGGGTGTCGGGAGGCCCGTGCGGCCGACGGGATCGCGGGGAGGGGGCGCGTCAGCCGAAGAAGACCCCGACCTCCTCGTACAGCTTCGGGTCGACCGTCTTCAGCTTGGCCGTGGCCTCCGCGATCGGGACCCGGACGATGTCCGTGCCGCGCAGGGCGACCATCTTGCCGAAGTCGCCGTCACGGACGGCCTCGATGGCGTGCAGTCCGAAGCGGGTGGCGAGCCAGCGGTCGAAGGCACTGGGGGTGCCGCCGCGCTGGATGTGCCCGAGGACCGTGGTGCGAGCCTCCTTGCCGGTGCGCTTCTCGATCTCCTTGGCCAGCCACTCGCCGACCCCGGAGAGGCGTACATGGCCGAAGGAGTCGAGGGACTCGTCCTTCAGGACCATCTGGCCGTCCTTGGGCATCGCGCCCTCGGCGACGACCACGATCGGCGCGTACGAGGCCTTGAAGCGCGAGGTCACGTAGGCGCACACCTGGTCGACGTCGAAGCGCTGTTCGGGGATGAGGATGACGTTGGCGCCGCCGGCCAGGCCCGAGTGGATGGCGATCCAGCCCGCGTGACGGCCCATCACCTCACAGACGAGGACGCGCATGTGCGACTCGGCGGTGGTGTGCAGGCGGTCGATCGCCTCGGTGGCGATGCCGACGGCGGTGTCGAAGCCGAAGGTGTAGTCGGTGGCGGACAGGTCGTTGTCGATGGTCTTCGGTACGCCGACGACGGGCACGCCGTACTCGTCGGTGAGGCGCGCGGCGACGCCGAGCGTGTCCTCGCCGCCGATCGCGATGAGCGCCTCGACGTCCTGCTTGGCGAGGTTCTCCTTGATGCGGCGGATGCCGTTCTCCTGCTTGAGCGGGTTCGTCCGCGAGGAGCCGAGGATGGTGCCACCGCGCGGCAGGATGCCGCGCACGGCGGGGATGTCCAGCCGAACGGTGTCGTTCTCGAGCGGTCCCCGCCAGCCGTCCCGGAAGCCGACGAAGTCGTATCCGTACTCCTGCACGCCCTTGCGGACGATGCCCCGGATGACGGCGTTGAGTCCGGGGCAGTCGCCGCCTCCGGTCAGTACTCCGACCCGCATGGAAAAGTCCCTTCGCCGCGATTGCCTGAGGGGACTCACGCTAATAGTGATCCAGGTCACTTCGGCATGGGGCGGAAGGGCAATTCCGGTGAATTGTGCGGGTGTTGATCACTCGCCTTCACTCGATGGTGGGTCAACCAGGGTTTACGCCGCCCACTCGTCTGGGTCTACGCCTCGTCGAGACCGCGCTCTATGGCATAGCGCACCAGCTCGACCCGGTTGTGGAGTTGGAGCTTGCCGAGGGTGTTCTGCACATGGTTCTGGACCGTGCGGTGGGAGATGACCAGGCGCTCGGCGATCTGCTTGTAGCTCAGGCCCTTGGCGACCAGGCGCAACACCTCGGTCTCGCGGTCGGTGAGCTGCGGGGCCTTGGGCTCGTCGGCGCCCGCGGCGGGGGCGGGCTCGGAAGCCAGCCGGCGGTACTCGCCGAGGACCAGGCCCGCGAGGCCCGGCGTGAACACCGGGTCGCCGACGGCCGTACGGCGCACCGCGTCGATCAGCTCCTCCGTGGAGGCCGACTTCAGCAGATAGCCGGTGGCGCCGGACTTCACCGCCTCCAGGACGTCCGCGTGCTCGCCGCTGGCCGACAGGACGAGGACGCGCAGCGCCGGGTTGCTGCCGACCAGTTCCTTGCAGACCTGGACGCCGGGCTTGGCGGGCAGGTTCAGGTCGAGCACCAGGACGTCGGGCGCGGCGGCCCGGGCGCGGCGCACCGCCTGCTCGCCGTCGCCCGCGGTGGCGACCACGGCGAAACCGGACGCGTCCAGGTCGCGGGCGACCGCGTCGCGCCACATGGGGTGGTCGTCCACCACCATGACCTTGATCGGACCCTGCCCCACCACGTCGGTGACCTCCGTCATCGCTGCTCCGCCTTCCCCCGTGAAACCCTGGAAACCTTCGGTACCTTCAGCTCGACCTCCGTGCCCTGGCCGGGCACCGAGATCAGTTCGGCCGCGCCGCCGAGGTCGCGCAGCCGGCCCCGGATCGACAGGGCCACACCGAGCCGTCCCTCCCCCTCGGCCTGGGCGAGCCGCCCCGCCGGGATGCCCGGGCCCTCGTCGCGTACGGTCACGATCACCTCGTCCGGCTCGTCCTCGACGAGGATCCAGGCCCGGGCGTCCTCGCCGACGTGCTTGCGGACATTGTCCAGGGCGGCACCGACAGCGGCGGCCAACTCCCGGGCGGCGGCCGGGGGAAGTGGAACCGGGGCGCCCGGCTCGGAGAAGGTCACGCGCGCGCTCGCGTACGGGGCGAGCAGGGCGCGCAGGTCGACAGGGCCCCGGGAGTCCTGGTCTTCGTCCGGTTCCTCGACGGCCCGTACGACCGCGCCGAGCGCGGCGTCCTCGGACACCCGCGAGACGGGCACCAGGCCGCCCGAGACCAGGCTGCGCAGCGCGACCTCCTGCTCGCCGGCCATCCGGCCCAGCTCCGCGGCCTCGCCGCCGAGCGCGGAGGCCCGTCGCTGCACCATGGCGAGGACCTGCAGGACGCCGTCGTGGATGTCACGGGCGAGGCGCTCGCGCTCGCGGGTCGCGGCCTCGATCTCCAGTGCGCGGGCGAGGGTGAGCTCGGAGGCGCGGGCGACCTCGACGACGTATCCGATGGCGATGGAGGCGACCCAGACCAGGATCACGTTGTGGACCGTGTCGCGGGTGGGGGCGCCGCGCTCGACGAGGTTGGCGGCCGCCACGAGCGTCGAGGCGAAGGCCGCCCAGCGCCAGCCGCCCTTGATGGCGAAGGCCAGGACGGAGCCCGCGGTCCATATCGACGGGAGTGTGGGGCCGCCGGTCACCACGCGGTGGTGGGTGTCCGCGACGGGCGTGAGCATGATGCCGGTGAGCGCGATGGTCAGGTCGACGGCGAGGAAGCGCTTGGTGCAGCTCGCCGCGTTCGCCACCCTGGGCAGGGTGGCGAGCGTCCAGACGAACAGGACCGCGTAGTACCCGATGGCCACCCAGGGATGGGCGAACTTGCGGAACGCGGTGGCGAAGAGCCCGATCGCGTACAGCATCGTCAGCACGCGGTAGGCGGTGAGCGCACGCCACAGCGGCTGCTCGACCGACATCCTCATGACTCTCTCGCGCTTGGCCATGTCCCCCACCCCCACCGTCCCCCGACGCAAGCGTCTAGGTGCCGGCCCGTCCTTCTTCGGTTTCGGCTTCGGCCGCCTTCGCGGCCTCCTTCTGCGCCTGTTCGGCTTCCTTGAGCGCCTGCTTCTCGGCCTTCGCCGCGTCCGCGATCTGCCGCTTGGCGGCCGTCGCGTAGATGTCGACGTACTCCTGGCCGGAGAGCTTCATGATCTCGTACATGACCTCGTCGGTCACCGCGCGCAGCACGAAGCGGTCGTGCTCCATGCCGTTGTAGCGGCTGAAGTCGAGCGGCTTGCCGATGCGGATACCCGGGCGCATCAGCTTGGGCATCACCTTGCCCGGCGGCTGGATCTTCTCGGTGTCGATCATGGCGACCGGGATGACCGGGGCGCCGGTGGCGAGCGCCACGCGCGCGAGGCCGCCCGGCTTGCCGCGGTACAGCCGCCCGTCGGGCGAGCGCGTGCCCTCCGGGTAGATGCCGAACAGCTCACCGCGCTCGATGACGTCGATGCCGCTCTTGACCGCCGCCTCGCCCGCGCCGCGCGCGCCGGAGCGGTCCACCGGGAGCTGGCCGACGCCCTTGAAGAAGGCGGCGGTCATCCTGCCCTTGACGCCGGGCGTCGTGAAGTACTCGGCCTTCGCGATGAAGGTCACCTTGCGGTCGAGGACCGCGGGCAGGAAGAACGAGTCCGAGAACGACAGATGATTGCTTGCCAGGATGGCGGGGCCCTCGGCGGGAATGTTCTCGAGGCCTTCCACCCAGGGCCTGAAGGCAAGCTTCAGCGGCCCTCCGATGGAAAACTTCATGGCGCCGTAGATCAACCGAATGCCTCCTGTGTCGTCGGTCAGACCTTATCCCGGAGCACTGTCAAAGGCCTCGACGACCCTGGTCGGTGTCAGTGCCGTCGCGTACGGTGAAGTACGCCTCGCATTCCGCCCGTCTGATGAACAGGAGACCGAAGGTGCCGGTCCTTCCTGGAGCCGAGCCGTTCCGCCACGAGGGCGGAGAGGTCGGTGTCCTTCTCTGTCACGGCTTCACCGGTTCCCCGCAGTCGCTGCGCCCCTGGGCGGAGTATCTCGCCGAGCACGGTCTGACCGTCGCGCTGCCCCTGCTGCCCGGGCACGGCACGCGCTGGGAGGACATGCAGCTCACGGGCTGGCAGGACTGGTACGCGGAGGTGGACCGCGAGCTGCGTGCCCTGCGGGAGCGCTGCGCCCAGGTGTTCGTCTTCGGCCTGTCCATGGGCGCCGCGCTGACCCTGCGGCTCGCCGCGAAGCGCGGGGACGAGGTGAGCGGCATCGTCGTCGTCAATCCGGCGAACAAGGTGCACGGGGCGGCGGCCCACGCCCTCCCGGTGCTCCGCCACCTCGTCCGGACGGTGAGCGGCATCACCAGCGACATCGCCAAGGAGGGCGTCGCGGAGGTGGGCTACGACCGGGTGCCCCTGCACGCCGCCCACTCCATGCGGAACTTCTACCGGATGGTCGACGGTGAACTGCCCCAGGTCACCCAGCCGATGCTGCTGCTGCGCAGCCCTCAGGACCATGTGGTGCCGCCCGTCGACTCGGCCCGGATCCTGAGCCGGGTGTCGTCCACCGACGTGACGGAGATCCTGCTGGAACAGAGCTACCACGTGGCGACGTTGGACCATGACGCGGACCGGATCTTCGAGGAGAGCTACGCGTTCATCGCCCGGCTCGCGCCCAGTGTCGGCAAGCGGTCCGACGCGGGTCAGGTGGGTCAGCAGGAAGGGACGGCCACTGGTGGCTGAGCACGACGCGGAGCGCGGCGAGCCCGACGAGAAGGGCGTACCCGTCGGCGAGCCTCTCGGTGACGAGCAGGGGGTGCCGTTCGACGAGGACGCCGCGTGGCAGGCGATCGTGGCGGGGTACGGCGAGGAACCGCCGGATCCGCCGGGCGCGAAGCCGTTCAAGTCGATCGAGGACCTGGCGCTCCTCGACCCGGTGACGAACGACGCCCCGGGCGGCGGGGACGCACCCGAGAGGCCCGAGAAGGGCAAGAAGGACGGGACCGGCGGGACCGTCGGGACGAGCGAGAAGGACGGGGCCGGTGACGAGGCCGGGGAGCCGCCCGCTGCGGCGAAGCCCCTCGGCGGCTCCGTCTCCTTCGCGCCCGGCGTCGGCGGTCCGCGCGACTACCAGGCGCCCGAGCCCTCCGAGGACGACTTCGACGGGGACGACGAGGGCCACTTCGTCCCCCCGGAGCCGCCTCCGCTGCCCACCGCGGACACCACGGCCAAATTCGCCTGGCTCGCCGTCGTCGGTGGCCCGATCGTGCTCCTGCTGGCCATCCTGCTCGGCTGGGACATGACGTGGTGGCTCGCCACGGTCGGCATCGGCGGCTTCCTGGGCGGCTTCGCCACCCTCGTGGCGCGCATGAAGCCCGACGACGAGGACGAGGACGATCCCGGGCGGGGCGCGGTGGTCTGACGCGGCCTAGGGCCTGTCCGGCGGATCATGCCGCAGACGCGGGGCTTGGCACGCCCATCTGCGGCGTTGTCGTCGGTTGCCGACGCTCCGCGTCGACGCCCTCCTCCGCCTTGCAGCTGGACGCACCAAGCCCCGCTCACCAGCGTCGATGAGGTGCCGCCCGTTTCCTGCGACCTGATCCGCCGGACAGGCCCTACGCGGCGGGCACTCTGAGGGCGGCCAGCACGGGCAGATGGTCCGTGGCCGCCCTCAGGTCTGCCTCCGTGACCCCGGGGTGGCCGTACGGGACCCCGCAGCCGAGGACCTCGATGCCGCGGGTGGCGAAGATCGCGTCGATGCGCTGGTGGGGGTCGGTGGACGTCGAGGTGTACTCCGTGCCCCAGGGTGTGGTGGCCCAGCAGTCCTGGAGGTCGGCGGCGAGGCGGGTGAAGGTGGGGCCGTCGGGGCGTTCGTTCAGGTCGCCGCCGGCGAGGGCGTGCGGGGTGCCGAGGGCTGCGAGGCGGTCGAGGAGCAGGCCGCTCTGCGTGTAGCGCTCGTCCTTCTGGAGCGAGAGGTGGCAGCTCACCACGCCGAGCCGGGCGGCGCCGAAGCGGACGACGGCGGTGGCGAGGCCGCGGCGGTGCAGGCCGGGGGTGAGGGGCAGCAGGACGTCCTCGGTGCGTTCGACGGTGGCCCGCATGGAGCAGAGGAGCGCGGGGCCCGCGGCGGTCGCGCCGCCGGACAGGATCGTCTGGCCGGACGCGGCAGCGAGCCGGGCCAGCTTCTTGCGCCAGCGGAAGAAGCGGGGGGCTTCCTGGACGAGGACCAGGTCGGGGGCACAGGCGTGGATGACGCGGGCGAGGGCGGTGGTGTCGTCGCGCATCGAGCGGATGTTGTAGCTGAGGACGCGGATGACGGCGGAGCCGTCGGATTCGGTGTGGGAGCGGGGCAGCGGGGTCGTCGCCATGTGGATCAACATACGTGGATGCGCTGCTCGGCGGCGCCGGAACGCTGCGGGTGGTTTGTCGGCTGCGGGGTGGTGGGGGCTGGGCGCGCCCACGCGGCGGAGCCGCATGATGTCACAGCCCCGCGCCCCCGCCGAAAGGGGCGCGGTACGACCTCGCCCGCCGTACCCCTGAAGGGCGCGGCGGGCGAGGTGTGTGTACTGCGTGATCAAGTCGGTTACATGATCGGGTCGGGTTCCCGGGCCAGGTCCGCCGCGCCCACGAGGCCGGCTTCGTTGCCGAGCTGGGCGGCGATCACCTCGGCCACCGGGCGCCAGTTGCCGCCCACGAGCCAGCGCTTGTACGACTTGCGGATGGGGTCGAGGACCAGCTCGCCCTCGTCCGAGAGTCCGCCGCCGACGATGAAGGCGGAGGGGTCGAAGAGCGAGGCCAGGTCGGCGAGGCCGGCGCCGGCCCAGCGGGCCAGCTCGCGGTAGGAGTCCACCGCCACCGGGTCGCCCTGGCGTGCGGCGACCGAGATGTGCTTGCCCTCGATGCCGTCGGGGGTGCCGTTGCCCAGCGCGAGCAGGATCTCCGCGTTCTCGGGGGTGGCGTTGGCCCGCTGCTTGGCGTAGCGGACGAGGGCGCGCCCGGAGGCGTACTGCTCCCAGCAGCCCTGCGAGCCGCAGCCGCACAGCAGACCGTCCGGCACCATCCGGATGTGGCCGAACTCGGCGGCCACGCCGAAGTGCCCGCGGCGCAGCTTGTTGCCGATGATGATGCCGCCGCCCAGGCCAGTGCCCAGGGTGATGCAGATGACGTTCCGGTGGCCCTTGCCCGCGCCGAACTTGTACTCGCCCCACGCCGCCGCGTTCGCGTCGTTCTCGACGACGACGGGCAGCCCCACGCGCGCCTCGACCTCGGCCTTGAGCGGCTCCTGCCGCCAGTCGATGTTGGGCGCGAAATACACGGTCGAGCGCTGGCGGTTCACGTATCCGGCGGCACCGATGCCCACGCCGACGATGTCGTGACCTGCGCGCGCGCCCTCCACTGCGGCGGCGATGGCGTCCACGATGGCCTGCGGCGTGTTGGGGGTCGGCACCTTGTGCGTCGAGAGGATGTTGCCTTCCTCGTCGACCACACCGGCCGCGATCTTCGTGCCGCCGATATCGACGCCGATGGTGAGTCCCATGAATCCCTCAGTTTCGGTCGAGCCCCGCTACGGCCAACCGTACCCGAGCAGCCTTTAGTCCAAGTCAATCCGCTCCCCCGGACCGGTCCCCTCGTCGCGGGGGCCACGCTCCCGGGTGGTCCAGCGTCGTTCCTGGGCCTCGACGGCCGAGCGGTAGGCGGCGAGCAGCTCGTTGCCCGCGGCCGCGAGGTGATCGAAAACATCGGGGTTGCGCTCTATGACCGGCTCGACGGCGGCCTTGGCCTGCTGTACGACCTGGTTGACCATCTGCTGGGCGGTGCCGGAGGCGACCACGCCGAACAGCGGCGAGTTCAGTCCGGACAGCTTGTCGGCGACCGCGTCGACCAGCTTGCGCAGTTCCTCCGCGGCCGAGCCGGGCGGCGGACCGTACTGGGCGCGGCGGCGGGCCTTCTCCGCCGCGAGGTCCTCGGCGCACGCCTTCGCCCAGGCGTCGGCGTCGCTCGCGCGCGCTTCGTCGTTCGCCTCCTGAGCGGCGTCGGACGTGGGGCGCTCTTCGCTCATGGCGGACTCCTGCCTATGGTTCTTCCTTTCGACGGTACCCGAACGGGGGTACGCCGTTCACCGTGTCCGGGGCCACAGATCCGGGTCCGGCGCGAAACGCACCCTGAGTTCCCCCTCGCGCAGGGCGGCGCCGGCCACGGTACAGCGGCGCAGCGCGGACGGCAGCGGCACGATCCTGCGGAACTGGCCCACGGTGACGACGAGTTCGTCGCCCCGGCGGATCAGGTCCAGTTCCTCGCGTATCGCGCCGGGCAGCGGGATGTGCCATACGAGGACGCCGTCGTCGGCGAGGTGGTCGAGAACGGGCCACTCGACCGGGACGGGCGCACGGTTGACGCCGGGCACGGGGAGCGCGCCGAGGTCGTCGGTGCCGCGCGGGTCGCGGCCGAGGTGCGGGACCTCGTGGACGGTGTACGTCTCCTGCCACTCGTCCAGCGCCTTGCGCTGCTGGGCGGCGAGGGCGCCCAGCCAGGCGTCCGCGCTCGCGGCGGGCAGCACCCGGTTCGCGACCAGCGCGTCGACGCGCAGCCCGTGCAGGGCGAGGGCGGTGGTGGCGGCGTGCACGGCGTCGGTGCCGGCCGGGCCCGGCTCGGCGACCAGCCGTACGGTCGTGGCGCGGTCCTCGACGACCGCCGCGACGGCGGCCAGCTCGATGTCCCAGCGTGCCGCCGTCTCGTACAGCCACTCGGCGGGCATCGGGACGCCCGCGAGGCGGCCGAGGACGGGGCGCAGGGCGCGGGCCGCCTGGCGCTCCGGCGGGAGCAGTCGGCGCAGGTAGCGGCGCAGCTCCTCCGGGAGGGCGAGGAGGGCGAGTGCCTGTGGGGTCGGCGGGAGGTCCACGACCAGCAGGTCGTACGTCTCCGAGGTCGCCGCGTCGCGCAGGGCGCGCAGCAGGGCGAGTTCCTCGGCGCCGGGCAGGGGGGTGAGTTCCTCGGCGTCCAGGCGGGCGGCGCCGAGCAGGTCCAGGGCGGTGGTCGCGCGGTCCTGGAAGGCGGTGAGGTCCTCACGGAAGCGGGCGTTCGCGTCGGGGCGCCAGGTCGTGAGGTGGGGCGCGGTGTCGGTGGGTTCCGCGCCGGTGGGTACGCCGAGGACGGCGCCGAGGGTGTCGGTGCGGTCGGCGGTGAGCAGGAGGGTGCGGGTGCCCTCGCGGGCGGCCTTCAGCGCGGTGGCCGCCGCGACCGTCGTACGGCCCGTGCCGCCCTGGCCTGTGATCAGGATGGTGCGCATTGCATGAACGCTACCTGCGCCGAGCGCCCCCGCCGCCCCCGCCCGTCCCTGGGGGCTCCGCCCCCGGACCTCCGGGCGGGTGTGTCACCTGCGGGTGAGTGGGGGCTGGTCGCGCAGTTCCCCGCGCCCCTGAGGGGCGGGGTACGGCCGTCGGCCCCCGTCGGCCCGTCGGCCCGCAGAGCGGGGTCAGCCCGCCTCGCCCGACTCCACTCGCTTCTTCAGACCCGCCAGCGCCCGGTCGATGATGACCTTCTCGGCCTTGCGCTTGATCATGCCCAGCATGGGGATCTTGACGTCGACCGTGAGCCGGTAGGTGACCTCGGTGGCGCCGGCGCCCGCGGGCTTGAGGATGTACGAGCCGTCCAGGGAGCGGAGCATCTGGGACTTGACCAGGGTCCAGGAGACCTCGTGGTCGCCGGTCCAGGTGTACCCCAGGGTCTGGTCGTCCTTGATCGCACCGGCGTCCATGACGAGGCGTACCTGCTCGGCGCGGCCCTGCCCGTCCGTGGCGAGTACCTCCGCCTCCTTCACCTCTCCCGTCCAGTCCGGGTAGCGGGCGAAGTCGGCGATGACCGCCATGACATCAGCCGGTGCCGCCTCGATCGTGATGCTCGAGCTGGTGTGTTCCGCCATCGCGGTGGCTCCTCCAGATGCGGTCCGGTGAGGGAGGGTGGTACGCACGTGTGTGCAGCGTGAAGGCTACCGCGCGCCCGCCGAAGCATCGCCACCCCACCTGCTGTTCACCACTCCAGGACCCACGGGCGGCCCGACGCCGCGAAATGCCCGACGTTCACGCACTCGGTCGTCCCGATCCGCATCCGGCGTGCGAGCGGCTGGTGGACATGGCCGAAGAGGGAGTAACGGGGACGGATGCGGCGGATCGCGTCCAGGAGGGCACGGGAGCCGCGTTCGAAGCGGCGCGCCACCGTGTCGTAGACCAGTTCCGGTACGTCCGGCGGGATGTGCGTGCACAGCACGTCGACCTCGCCGACCGCCTCGATCTTCGCCGCGTACTCCTCGTCGTCGATCTCGTAGGGCGTCCGCATGGGGCTGCGCAGTCCCCCGCCGACGAAGCCGAAGACCCGGCCGCCGATCTCCACCCGCTCACCGTCGAGGACCGTCGTGCCGGGTCCGGCGTACTCCGCCCACAACGGGGGCATGTCGACATTGCCGTAGGTCGCGTACGTCGGTGTCGGGAACGCGGCGAACAGCTCGGCGTACTGCTTGCGCACCGCCTTCTCGATGGCCACGGAATGGTCCATCCCGATCTCGTCCCACAGCCGCCGCCCGAACTCCCGTGCCTCGGCGAAGCGGCGGGCGGTGCGCAGCTCGACGATCCGGTCGGCGTTCTCGGTGCCGAAGAGGTCGGGGAAGATGCCGCGCGCGTGGTCGGCGTAGTCGAGGAAGAGCACCAGGTCACCGAGGCACAGCAGGGCGTCCGCGCCGTCGCCGGCCCGGGCCAGGTCGCGCGCGTTGCCGTGCACGTCACTGACCACATGAATGCGCGTTCTGCGGTTACCGCCTGGTGTGGGTGCCATGACGATCAAGCGTAGGCGTGTGCGGCAAACGTGAATAGAGGCGGTCGGACCTGCGGTTACTGGCATGGCAAGAAGAGCGTGGACTACTGTGCGTGAAGGAACGCCATCGGGTGCGACGCACCAACCTGTGTGACGCAGGGAACATCTCGGCGGGACCCCCTATCGAAAAAGCCGTACCGGTGGGTAACGTCCGGGCAGTCCAGTCGTACTCAGGATTTCAACAATGATGTTCCTGGGTACCTGCCCGAGCCTTGGACCGCTCCGTCGCATCACACACCGTCGTGGCGTCGGCGCCCTATGAGGAGCAGCAGTCTTGCGCGAGTTCAGCCTTCCGGCTTTGTACGAGGTCCCTGCGGACGGAAATCTGACCGACATCGTCCGCAGAAACGCCGCGCAGCATCCCGACGTCGCCGTCATCGCCCGCAAGGTGGGCGGCACGTGGACGGACGTCTCCGCCACCACCTTCCTCGCCGAGGTGCGGTCCGCGGCCAAGGGTCTGATCGCCTCCGGCGTACAGCCCGGCGACCGGGTCGCCCTGATGTCCCGTACCCGCTACGAGTGGACACTGCTCGACTTCGCGATCTGGAGCGCGGGCGCGATCACCGTGCCGGTGTACGAGACCAGCTCGGCCGAGCAGGTGCAGTGGATACTCGGCGACTCGGGCGCGAGCGCCTGCATCGTCGAGCTGGACACGCACGCGGCCTCCGTGGAGTCGGTGCGCGACCGGCTGCCCGCCCTCAAGCACGTCTGGCAGATCGAGGCCGGCGGGGTGGAGGAACTGGGGCGCGCGGGCAAGGACGTCAGCGACGCCACCGTCGAGGAGCGCAGCTCGCTCGCCAAGGCGGACGACCCGGCGACCATCGTCTACACGAGCGGTACGACCGGCCGCCCCAAGGGCTGTGTCCTCACCCACCGCGCCTTCTTCGCGGAGTGCGGCAACATCGTGGAGCGGCTGCGCCCGCTGTTCCGTACGGGCGAGTGTTCCGTCCTCCTCTTCCTGCCGCTCGCGCACGTCTTCGGACGGCTGGTGCAGGTCGCGCCGATGATGGCGCCGATCAAGCTGGGCTGCGTCCCGGACATCAAGAACCTCACCGACGAGCTGGCCGCGTTCCGGCCGACGCTGATCCTCGGTGTGCCGCGTGTCTTCGAGAAGGTCTACAACTCGGCGCGCGCCAAGGCGCAGGCGGACGGCAAGGGCAAGATCTTCGACAAGGCGGCGGACACGGCGATCGCCTACAGCCGCGCCCTGGACACCCCCTCCGGCCCGTCGCTCGGGCTGAAGATCAAGTACAAGACGTTCGACAAGCTCGTCTACAGCAAGCTGCGCGCGGTGCTGGGCGGTCGCGGTGAGTACGCGATCTCCGGCGGCGCCCCGCTCGGCGAGCGTCTGGGCCACTTCTTCCGCGGCATCGGCTTCACGGTCCTGGAGGGCTACGGCCTGACGGAGTCCTGCGCGGCCACCGCCTTCAACCCCTGGGACCGTACGAAGATCGGCACGGTGGGCCAGCCGCTGCCCGGCTCCGTGATCCGGATCGCCGACGACGGCGAGGTGCTGCTGCACGGCGAGCACCTGTTCAAGGAGTACTGGAACAACGAGGCCGCGACCGCCGAGGCGCTCGCGGACGGCTGGTTCCACACGGGTGACATCGGCACCCTCGACGAGGACGGCTACCTCCGGATCACCGGCCGCAAGAAGGAGATCATCGTCACCGCGGGCGGCAAGAACGTCGCCCCGGCCGTGATCGAGGACCGCATCCGCGCGCACGCGCTGGTCGCGGAGTGCATGGTGGTCGGCGACGGGCGCCCGTTCATCGGCGCGCTGGTCACCGTCGACGAGGAGTTCCTGGGCCGCTGGGCCGAGGAGCACGGCAAGCCGGCGGGTTCCACCGCGGCGTCGCTGCGCGTGGACCCGGATCTGATCGCTGCGATCCAGGACGCGGTCGACGACGGCAACGCCGCGGTGTCGAAGGCGGAATCGGTGCGGAAGTTCCGCATTCTGTCCTCCCAGTTCTCGGAGGAGTCGGGCCACCTCACGCCGTCCCTGAAGCTCAAGCGCAACGTGGTGGCGAAGGACTACGCGGACGAGATCGAGGCCATCTACCGGGGCTGACGGCCCGACCGAGCGGTTCTCATGGCGCGGTGTCCTCGGCGAGGATCCGCGCCATTCCGCGTTCCGCGAGCGCGGTGATCGTGACGAACGGGTTCACCCCGATCGAGCCCGGCACGAGCGAGCCGTCGGTGATGTACAGGTGCGGGTAGCCCTTCACGCGGCCGTAGTTGTCCGTGGCCTTGCCCAGCACGCAGCCGCCCAGCGGGTGGTAGCAGAAGTCGTCGGCGAAGGTCTTGTTGTTGCCGAAGAGGTCGTAGCGGTAGATCGTCGCGTTGGCCGAGTTGATCCGGTCGAAGAGCTTCTTGGCCATGCTCACGGAGACCGCGCTCTGGGCGGCGGTCCAGCCGAGCTTGGCGGAGTCCGTCGTCGCGTCGTACGTGAAGGACGCGCGCTCCGGGTTCTTGGTGATCGCGAGGTAGAGGCTGATCCAGGTCTCCAACCCGGTGGGTATCGGGGCGATTTCGGCGAAGACGGGGTTGGCGGTGTTGGCCCAGTCGTCGATGCCCATGACCGGCATCGTCGACTGGTTCGCCCCGACCGTGTCCCAGATGTGGTTGGCGCGGCCCGTCATCACGTTGCCGTTCGTGCCCCAGCCGGTGCCGACGCTCGCGTCCAGGGCCGGCAGCGTGCCCGTCTCCCGGGCCCGGACGAGGAGTTCGGTGGTGCCGAGGCTGCCGCCGCCCAGGAAGAGGTACGTACAGCTGTACTGCTTGGTCTCCACGACCGCGCCGGTGGTGTCGATCCGGTCGGCGGTCAGGGTGTACGTGCCGTCCGTGGCCCTGCTGATCGCCCGGACCTTCTCCAGGGTGTGGATGGTGACGTTGCCGGTGCCGAGCGCTGCCGCGAGGTAGGTCTTGTCGAGGCTCTTCTTGCCGTAGTTGTTGCCGTAGATGACCTCGGCCGCGAGTGCGGACTTGGTGGCGGTGCCGGCCGCCTCGCGCTGCATGTAGGTGAAGTCGTAGACGTTCGGGACGAAGGTCGTCTTCAGGCCGGCGTTGGCGGCGGCCTTACGGGAGGTGCGGGTGAACTGGTACCACTCCGTGGACTCGAACCAGGTGGGGTCGACCGTGTTGACGCCGAGCATGGTGCGGGCGCGCGGGAAGTAGGTGTTGTACATCTCCGTGGCGTCGACCGTGGGGAACTGCTCGGAGAAGTAGGACTGGAGGGGCGTGACGGCCATTCCGCCGTTGACCAGTGAGCCGCCGCCGACGCCTCGGCCGACGTAGACCGACATGTTGTCGTAGTGGACCCGGTCCAGGACTCCCGGGTAGAGGCCGATGTCCTTGTTGACGACGTCCAGCCACAGGAAGGTGGCGAGCGGGGCCTCGGTGCGGGTGCGGAACCACATCGAGCGCTCGTCGGGGGCGGCGGTGGAACAGAAGACCTTGCCGTCGGAGCCGGCGGTGTTCCAGAGCTTGCCCATCTCTATGACGAGGGTGCGGATGCCGGCCTGGCCGAGGCGGAGGGCGGCCACGGCGGCGCCGTAGCCCGATCCGATGACGATGGCGGGCGCGGTGTCGACCGCGGCGGGCTCCGCCGCGTGGGCGGACTGGAGGCCTACGCGGGTGAGGCCGGCGGCGGCGGCCGTCTGGAGGGCGACCATGCCCAGGATTTGGCGTCTCGTCAGGTGACGGTTTGTCAGCTGACGGTTACTCATCTGATGATGAGTCAGTTTTTCTGTCATGAGCGCAGCATCGGCGGATTATTTGCTTCCGCCTAGGGTTTTTGCCGGGTTTTCAGGGGGCGCCGCGGTGAGTGGGGAGAGTGCGGGTGGTTTGTGGCCGGTCGCGCACCTAGAGCAACTCTTTCAAGCCCTCCGCCAGCAGGTCCCAGCGCCACTTCTCCTCCACCCACTGCCTTCCCCGTTCGCCCATCTGGCGGCGGAGTTCGGGGTCGGCGAGGAGGGTGATGATGCGGTCGGCGGAGTCGTCCGGGCAGTCGCCTCGGACGACCCAGCCCGTTTCGCCGTCGAGGACCGCGTCGGGGGCGCCGCCCGAGTCGCCCGCGACGACCGGCAGGCCCGTCGCGGAGGCCTCCAGGTAGACGATGCCCAGGCCCTCGACGTCGAGGCCGCCCCGGCGGGTGCGGCAGGGCATCGCGAAGACGTCGCCCGCGCCGTAGTGGGCCGGCAGCTCCGACCAGGGGACCGCGCCGGTGAAGCGCACCGCGGCGGCGACCCCGGTGTCGTACGCGAGCTTGCGCAGGTCCTGCTCGTACGGCCCGCCGCCGACGATCAGCAGCACCGCCTCCGGCTCCTTGGCGAGGATGCGGGGCATGGCGAGGATCAGCGTGTCCTGACCCTTGCGCGGGACCAGACGGGAGACACAGACCACCACCGGGCGGTCGGTGAGGCCGAGACGGGCGCGGACCTCCTCGCCGCCCGAGCCGGGGTGGAAGGTCTTCTCGTCGACCCCCGGAGGCAGCTGGACCATGCGGGAGGCGGCCTCGGGCGTGAGCGCGGACGCGATGCGCGAGCGCGTGTACTCGCCGAGGTAGGTGATCGTGTCCGTGGACTCGCCGATACGGCGCAGCAGCTGCCGTGCGGCGGGCAGCTGGGCCCAGCCCGCCTCGTGGCCGTGCGTGGTGGCCACCAGGCGCTCGGCGCCCGCCCTGCGCAGCGCGGGCGCCATCAGGCCGAGCGGGGCCGCCGCCCCGAACCACACCGACGTACAGCCGTGCTCGCGCAGCAGCCCGACGGCGCGCCGGGTGGCACCCGGTGTGGGCAGCAGCATCGTCGTACGGTCCCGGACGACGGTGAAGGGCTGCTCGGCGTCGAAGTCGGCCGTCGCCTCGACGCCCTCCCGGCTCCGCTTCCAGGTGGATGCGTAGACTACGAACCGCTCGGGGTCCAGTCGTAGCGCCATGTTGTGCAGGAACGCCTGGATGCCGCCGGGGCGGGGCGGGAAGTCGTTGGTCACGATCAAGGTCTTGTGCATCGAGTTCGACACTACCGAAACCTTCGAATCCCCACGCGAGCGGTCCACAACGGCGAAGCTGTATTCCACCGGTGGTCACAGCTCCGTACGGCCGCGCTTCATGGGCCTCGCACAGCCCCGCACGTCATCATGTTTCCGCACAACCGCACCACCGCACTATGTCACCACCGCACCACCGCACAGACAGCCGACGAACGAGAGTCAGGTGAGCATGAAGGGCACACGGGGGGCGGGGTTTCCGTACGCGTTGCTGGGAACCTGGGGCCTGACCAGGCTTCTGCTTCTGCTCTTCGTCTTCAAGGTGTTCGTCTTCCCGGGACCGGACGTCACGAGTGACGTCTCGGTCATCTATCAGGGCTGGTACGAGATCCTGCGCACCGGCACCTTCCCGCTCGACGACGTGACCTGGCAGTACCCGCCGGCCGCCGCGCTCGCGATCCTCTCCCCCGGGCTGCTGCCCTTCCTCGACTACGCGCACGCCTTCTTCCTGCTGGCCTTCGTCGCCGACGTGGTGGTGTACGCGCTGCTCCACTACGCCGGCCGGCGCCCCGGCAAGACGCTGCGCGGCGCCTGGGTGTGGGTGATCGGCGTCCCGCTGCTCGGACCGACCGTCTACGCCCGCTACGACGTGATGGTGACGGCCGTGGCGGTCGCGGCGCTCCTCGCGGGCGCCCGCCATCCCCGGGTGATGGGCGCTCTCGTGGGCTTCGGAGCGCTGGTGAAGGTGTGGCCGGCGCTCCTGCTCCTGGGGGCCGTGAAGCGGCGCGCGTGGGCCGCGGCGGCGGTGACCGCGGGCGGGATCGCGGTGTTGTTCGGGCTGTCGATGCCCGGCGCCTTCTCCTTCCTGACCTTCCAGCGCGACCGGGGCACCGAGGTCGAGTCGCTGGGCTCCCTCGTCTTCCATGTGGGCCGGCACTTCGGCTGGGACGGTCAGGTGCTGCTCAACTACGGCTCGGTGGAGTTCCTCGGCCCGTACGTCGACGTGGTGAGCAGGCTGGCCCTGGCGCTCACCGCGATCGCCTTCGCGTGGCTGCTGCTGTGGCGGCTGCGCGTCCAGCGCTTCCAGCCGCACACGCTCGCCGACGCCGCGTTCGTGGCGGTGCTGATGTTCACGGCCACCAGCCGGGTCATCAGCCCGCAGTACATGGTGTGGCTGGTCGGGATCGGCGCGGTCTGCCTGTGCTTCCGGGGCAGCCGGATGACCCTGCCGGTCGGGCTGGTGCTGGCCGCGTGCTTCGTGACCGTCCTGGAGTTCCCGATCTGGTTCTCGCACGTCGTGGGCAGCGACCGGCTGGGCATCACCCTGCTCTTCCTGCGCAACGGCCTGCTGGTGGTCGCGGCCCTGCTCGCCGCCCTCGAACTGTGGTGGAGCACGGTGTCCGACCCGGCCCCGACCCTGCCCGCTCAGGCCACCCGCAGCAAGGAGCGCCTGAGCTCCTCCTGACGGCGGCGGGCGCGGGCGAGAAGCAGTCCGACGGCCGTGCACTGCACCGCCATGGACAGCGCCAGCGCCAGGCAGATCCCGGGCAGTCCGAGCCCCGACAGGGCGTACGCCAGGGGCAGCTGGACCGCGGTGCCGAGCAGTGTCACCCGCAGCAACAACGGGGCTCCCCCGCTCCCCTCGAAGACCCCGCCCAGCGCGATGAAGCAGGCCATCAGCAGCAGGTACGGGCCGACGCAGCGCAGGAACAGCACGCCGTCGTGGGCGACCGCGTCCCCGGCTCCGAAGGCCCGCATGATCCAGGGGGCGAACGCGCCGAGCAGGGCGGCTGCCACCAGGCCCACCGCCCCGGAGACGATCACCGCCTGCCGCCCGATCGCGCCCCGCTCGTCCCGGCCGGTGCCCCGGGTGTGCGCGGTGTGGATCGAGGCGGCCTGCCGCACCGCGTAGAAGGCCATGGTCGCGACGTACATGACCTTGTACGCGATGGAGTACGCGGCCACGGCCGTCACCCCGAGCCGGGCCACGATCGCGACCAGGACCAGCGCCCCGCCCTGGCGCACGGTGAAGTCGGCGGACATGGGCAGTCCGGTCCGCAGGGTGCGGCGCAGCGCGGGGCCGGTGGGCTCGGCGGGGCGGACGGCCGCGGCCTCGCGCAGCGGCGCGTTGCGGCGCAGGGCGCGCAGGCCGGCGGCGAGGGCCACGCAGCGGCACAGGACCGTGGAGGCGGCGGCGCCCCGGACGCCGTACGCGTGGATGAGCAGCGGGTCGAGGCCGAGAATCAGCCCGTTGGCCAGCAGGGCGAGGCGCATCGGGGTGCGGGTGTCACCGGCGCCCTTCAGGATGCCGTCGACGAGGTTCTGCGCGAAGAAGACGGCGATGCCCGGCAGGGAGATCCCGAAGTAGGCGACCGCCAGGGCGAGGGCGCGCCCGTCGCCGCCCAGGACCAGCCGGGCCAGCGGCTCGCGCAGCAGGTATCCGCCCACGGCGACCACGGGCGTCACGACCGCGCACAGGGCCCCTCCGCCGCGTACGGCCGCCCGGAGCGCGCCCGGGTCCCGGGCCCCTCTGGCGTGGGCGACGAGGACGGTCGTGCCGGAGGCGAAGACCAGGGCGACGCCGAGGAGCACGTTCTCGGTGTTGGTCGCGACGGCGACGGCGGCCACGGCGGGACCGCCGAGCCGGGAGACCCAGACGGTGTTGATGATCCCGGCGGCGACGGAGGCGAGCAGGGAGAGGTACACGGGGTGGGCGAGCGATATGAGCTGCTTCCGGTGGGCGTTCACCGATGAGTTCCTCGATTCCCTTGATTTCCCTTGATTACCTCTTATCGAGCTACCTCGTTTAGAGGTAGCTCGATAAGAGGTATCATGGGCGTCCGGCACCCGCAAGCAAGGAGCGCCCCGCATGCTGGAGCTGTCGATCCTCGGATTTCTGTTCGAAGAGCCCTTGCACGGCTATGAGTTGAAGGAGCGCATCAAGGCGCTCAGCGGCCATGTCCGCCCGGTCAGCGACGGCGCGCTCTACCCGGCGATCACCCGCCTGGTGGCCGCAGGACAGCTGGACCAGCACACGGAGCCCGGCAGCGGCGCCGCCCCGCGTCGCATCCTGTCGCTCACCGAGAAGGGCCGTGCGGACCTCCTGGAGCGGCTGCGCCACCCCAAGCAGGCCGAGATCACCGACCACGTCCGCTTCAACACCCTGCTGGCGTTCCTGCGCCACCTCCCGGACCCGCGGGAGCAGGCCGCGGTCCTGCGCCGCCGCCAGGAGTTCCTTCTGACGCCCGCGAGCTTCTTCTACCGGGACGGCGAGCCCGTACGGGCGGAGGAGGCCGGCGACCTGTTCCGGCAGGGGATGTTGCGGGTGGCGCGGGCGACGGGCGAGGCGGAGCGGGAGTGGCTCGCCGAGGCCATCGCCCGACTGGACACGGAGACGGACTGATTCAGCCGAGCTGATTCAGGCGAGCCGATTCAGCCGAGCTGCGCCTTCAGGTACGCCTGCCACTGCTGCGTGAACTTCTCCGGCGTCGTGTGCAGGACGTCCCGCAGCGCGCCCTCGACGGCCCCCGCCCGCTTCTTGTGGTCGCCGACGGCCCGGTAGAACTCGTTCAGCCGGACCTCGCCCCAGTGGTCGGCGATCAGCCTGCAGGCCATCCAGCCGCCCTCGTACGCCCGCGCCAGCCGCGCCGCGTCCCCGGCGAACCCGAAGTCCTTGTCGTCCGGCAGCGCGGCCGGTACGTGCCCGTCCAGCACCGCCCGCTCCAGCTCCGGCGCCGCCTGCGTCGCCGTACGGTCGCTGCCGCGGTAGCCGACCCAGTCCGCGAAGCCCTCGGAGAGCCACAGGGGTGTGGCGGCGGTGGTGTGGGCGCGGGTGGCCACGTGCGTCGTCTCGTGGGTGAGCACGACCTGCTTGCCGAAGTCGCCGAGGAGGCCGTACGCATCGGGGTTGACGATGATCCGGTCCGCGGGCGCCCTGGCCGTCCCGCCCGCCTCTCCCGTCGTGACCGCCGCGATCCCCCGGTACCCGGACGCGGGCGCCCCGAGCAGCCCCGCCATGCCCTCCAGCGACTTGGGTACGACAACGACGACGTGCCCCGACCAGTCCGCGCCCCAGGCGTCCGTCACGGCGGGCACGGCGCGGTCCGCGAGGCCGGCGTACGCCCGCAGCCGCTCACCGGACTGCCCGACCCCCAGGACGAGGCTGTGCGCGCCCCGTACCACCGTCACCGCCCCCTGCTCCCACAGCTGCTGAGTGGCCCGCTCGGCGGGCACGTCGGAGGCGACCCGCCAGGTCCCGCCCTCGCGGACCAGGCGCAGGGTGCGGGCCGCCGTGACGGGCGCCCTGTCGTATCCCTCGATGCGGTAGCGCAGCTCGGCGCCCGCGGTGGCGCGGTCGCCGGAGCGGTGCAGGTCCGTCAGGCGGTACGACCAGGCGGCCAGCGGGACCGCGCGCAGCCGGGTGAACTCCGCGGTCGAGCCGGACGGTTCCTCCGTGGCCCGGTACGCCGACTCGTTCCGGTCCAGGACCGCGGCCGCCCGCCGGTCGAGGACCCGCTGCACATCGGCGGACGCGGTGTCCGGGGACGGCTTGCCGCCACAGCCCACCAGCACGGCGAGCAGCAGCACCAGGGAGCACCCCGCTCGCGACGCACGCCTTCGACCAGCCACGTTCCCGATCGTACGGCGCCCGGGCGCGGGGGTCAGACCCGCGTCACGGACGAGATGGGCATCATGCCCACCGGGTCGTAGCGCACCGGCGCACCCGGGTAGGGCGCGTGGATCACCTGGCCGTTGCCCACGTACATCGCGACATGGCTCGCGTCGGAGCGGTAGGTGACGAGGTCGCCGGGCTGCGCCTGGGAGAGCGGCACCTGCCGTCCGGCGTAGCGCTGTTCCTGGGAGGTGCGCGGCAGACCGACGCCCGCCTGCCGGTACGACCACTGCATGAGGCCCGAACAGTCGAATCCGCCGGGCCCGTTGGCGCCCCACATGTAGGGGCGGCCGAGTGCGGAACGGGCCGCGGCGAGGGCGGCGGCGGCGCGCCCCGAGGCGGGCGTGGCACTGCCGGGTTCGGGCAGGTCGGAGCGTCCGGAGCGGGAGGACCGGTCGTAGGCGGCGCGCTCGGCGGACGGCAGCGAGTTGAGCAGTATGCGCGCCTTGGCGAGTTTCCGTTCGACGGTCCGCTTGTGCTGGGCGACGGCCTTGGTGCTCTTCTCCAGCTCGGCGAGTTCGGCGGTCGCCTCCTCGCGCTCCTGGGCGAGGTCGCGCATGGCGAGCTGGAGGTCCTTGAGTTCGCCCGCCTGGTGGGCGTTGATCCGGTCGAGCGCGGCGGCCTTGTCGAGGTACTCGGCGGGGTTGTCGGAGAAGAGCAGCGCCAGGGAGGGGTCGAGGCCGCCCGCGCGGTACTGGGCCCCGGCGAGCGAACCGAGCGCGTCCCGCATGGTGTTGATGCGCTCCTGCTGCCGGGCGATGCGGTCCTGTGCCGTGCTCACCTCTTCGCGCAGGACTCCCGTGCGCTCGTCGGCCTTGTTGAACGCCTCGGTTGCCTTCTCCGCCTGGGTGTACAGGCGGTCCACCTCGGCCCGGGTGTCGTCCTTCGGTGCTGCGGCGGCCGGTACGGCCCCGAGGGCGGCGGCCGCGACGGACATCACGGTCACGGCGATGCCGGCGATGCCCGCGGCGCTGACGCCCCGGTCGAACCCGGACGGTGGACGGCGGCGATGGGACCCCACGAGTAGCCGCTCTCCCTTCCGCTGACGGTCCCCCGGAGTTGGGGGAAACGCGCCAGACAGTAGCCGTGCGACTACGCACCGGCCAAAAAACTCCAGGGGCGCACAACGCGGCGCCCCGCCGGAGACGCAGGTCACCGACGGGGCGCGGGGTCAGCGGGAGTTACCGCGATTCGCCCGTTCGGGCGGCATACCGAGGGGACCTCGAAAGGATCTCGGAGGGTTCGGCGAGCCGGATCAGACCCGGACGCCGAACTGGAAGGCTCCACCGATGGTGCTCATCGACTCGTAGCGCACGACGGTTCCGGTGCGCGGGGCGTGCAGCACCTGGCCGTTGCCCGCGTAGAGGCCGACGTGGTGCAGGTCGCCGAAGAAGAAGACCAGGTCGCCGACCTGCAGATCGCTCTGCGAGTAGATGCGGGTGCCGATGGTCGCCTGCGACTCCGAGGTGCGCGGGATGGAGACACCGGCCTGGGCGTACGACCACGAGGTGAAGCCCGAGCAGTCGAAGGAGCTGGGGCCGGAGGCGCCGTAGACGTACGGCGAGCCGATCTTGGTCTGTCCGGCGGAGAACGCGGCACCGGCGCGCCCGGACGCGGGCGTACCGGGGTCGCTGAGAACGGTGCGCTCGCTGGCGCGGGTGGCGCGGGACTGCTGCGCGTCGAGAGCCGCCTTCTCCTTGGCCGTCAGGGAGTTGAGGAGCTTCTGCGCCGCGGCGAGCTTGGTCTGGACCGTCTTCTTCTGCTTGGCCAGTTCCGTACGGGTGTCGGCGAGGTCCTTGAGCTTCGCGGAGGCTTCCTGCCGCTGCTGGGCGAGCGAACGCTGCTTCTCCTGGACCTTCTTCAGCGCCTCGACCTGCTGACTGCTCAGCTGGTCCATCGCGGACGCCTTGTCCAGGTAGTCGTCCGGGTTCGAGGAGAGGAACAGCGCCACGGAGGGGTCGATGCCGCCGGTGCGGTACTGGGCGCTGGCCATCGAACCGAGCCCGTCGCGCAGGGCGTTGAGCTCGTCCTGGCCGCGGGCCACGTTGTCCTGCAGGGTGCTGATTTCCTTCTCCAGCTTGTCCTGCTTCTCCTTGGCCCCGTCGAGCTTCTCGGTGGCCTGCTCGGTCTCCTCGTAAAGCTTGTCGACCTTGCTCTTGACCTCGTCCTTGCTCAGCTTCTCGCTGGGCGCGGCGTTGGCGGCGTTGGCGCTGAGGACAACGGCAGCGGCTGCGGCGGTGGTGAGCACGGTCACACGGGTGCGGCTCGGCTGCTTGGGTCGACGGTGGGACGCCACGAAGGCGAGCTCCTTCTTCCTCCAGCCGCCTGCCGAGACGCCGACGGGCGGTGTCCCCCCACCGTCACTCCCAATGAGTGATCACCCGAGTGGAGGTTCGAGCCCAGACCCTAGTGACCTTCCTGTGATCAGTTCAAATCCAAACCTGAAAATTCTTAGTCACCCAGCGCATTCTTTGCACTCAACTCACGTGCAGTGATGTGGGGCTGACGCTACGTTGCGTGAAGGTTTCGCCAATTCGGGCACAACGCCTGGATGTTACGGATGGGACGTACGGGCCCTTTGGGACATGCGGCGCAGATCGCCGACGACTGTTTCAGCCGCGCGAAAAGCGCTTGAGAAGCACCACGGAAGCCACCGGACGAGCGCCGGCCTTGGCGATCCCGTCGGCCACCTCACGGTCGGTGGAGACCACGATGACGGGCCGTCCCGGCGGCTCGGCGCGCACCAGCTGGCGGATCAACTCGTCCGCCGTGACACCCGCTTTGGAGAACAGCACCCGCACCCCGCGCGGCGGCGCGAGCAGCACGGGCGCCGCCAGCTCGGCCCCGTCGAAGACGCACGTCACCTCGGCCCCGGTCTGCGCGGCGAGCTGCGAGAGCTGCCCCAGCAGCCTGAGCCGCTGCTTCTCCAGCGGCATCTGCGGATAGCCGGTCTTGGTGACGTTGTAGCCGTCGACGACGAGATGCGCCTGCGGCAGCGCGAGCAGCTGGTCGAGGATCGCGGGATCATTTTCGGACAGGGCACGGGCCGCGATGTCCTTGGGCGTCATGCGCCCCGGTTCGACCGCGTCCACGGTCTCCGCCGGCCGTACGGACACGGGCGGCAGCGCGAGCTCCCGGCGCAGCCCCTGGGTCGCCTCCAGCACGGTGTCGAGCAACAGCCGTACGCGCATGTCCTCGACGCTGCGACCCTCGCGCGCCGCCTTGCGGGTGGCCTCCAGGGCCGCCTCGGCCTCCGAGAGCCGCGCCTTGAGCCGCCGGGTCTCGCTCTCGGCTGCCGACACCTGGGCCTGCCCGTCCGCCCGCGCGGTGTCCATCTCGCCCTGCAGCTTGCGCAGCGCGGCCTCGCCCCGCTTGACGTCGCTGAGGGCGCCGCGCAACTTGCGGTGAAGCGATTCCGCTTCTCTCTTCGCGGACTCCAACTCCATGCGCAACCGCTCGGTTTCGGCCTTGGTCTGACCACGTGCCTGCGCGAGCTCCTCGCGCAGCCGCTCCAGCTCCGCCCGGCTCTCCTCGTCCGCGCGCTCGGCGTCCGCCCGCAGGGCCTCCTCGCCCGCGGCGGTCACCAGCTTCACCCAGCCCGTGGGGCGCAGCACATAGGCCGCGGCCGCCACGTCCAGCGGATCCGCGGCCGGCGGCGGCGCGCCCGAGTCGAGGGCGCCGGCGAGCTCCGGCTGCGCCTCTCTGAGCTTCTCGGCGATACGCTGGCGGAACAACGGATCGGTCTCCAGCGCGGCGGCCATGGCGTTGCCGGCGAACTTCGCGCGCCGGTTGGGGGCGAACCGTGCATACTGCCGCAATTGGGCGGGCAGTTCGGCAACGGTCAGCCCGCCGAAGCTGTCCGACACGATCTGTACGACCCGCCGGCGCACCCCGTCGGGCAGCGGACGGTCGAGCACCTCAGCGGCGCCGTCGTCCGGCTCCCCGCCTGTGGTCTCCACCATCCGTCACCCCAATGCCTGTGCGGGGCCCGCTCCCTCAGGAGCCGGCGCCCGGCCTGTCCACCAGTTCCACCTGGTCCACCGCGTTGCACCACCGACAGCGCACCGACTCGATGGTCTCACTGACCACCTTGCGCTCCTCGACGTTCGGCTCACCGGCCAGGTCGAGGTGCACATACTCGACGACCTTGGACGAGCGGGTCACGTCGAATCGCGTGAGGTTGCCGCAGAGCGTGCAGCGCCAGCGAGTCTCGGCGGTCGGGAGGGGAACCGTCATGTGGCAGTCGCTTTCCTTCTAGTGTCCGTCCAGCGCCGGTCTCCGGCGCGTGTGGCTCGTTACCCTACGGCCTGGCGGGTACTCGACGCTCGGCCGTCCATGGCGGCGAGGCATTCTGCGCGCCTCGGTCCGGTTACGTCATGCTCTGTCCCATGATCAGCACCTGGGGTACGGCGGTCGGCAGGACGATGCGCGGTCAGTCCGCGCCGGTGACGTACGGGCTGATCTTCCTGTGCTGCCTGATCTTCCTGATCGGTCCCGCCTCGGGACTCAATCCGTCGTTCGGCACCGGGGACGCGCTGGTGGTCGCCCAGCGGGCCTACTTCCGGCGCTGGGGCGTGATCCCCGCCGAGCTCTTCGACGGGACCCCGAGCGCCTGGCTCACCCCGGCCACGGCCCTGTTCATCCACGGCAGCTGGCTCCACCTCCTGGGAAACATGCTCTTCTTCTACGTTTTCGGAGCGATGACCGAGGAACGCATGGGCCACGTCCAGTTCGCCGTCTTCTACGTGGTCTGCGGCTACCTCGCCCTGCTGGGTTACGCGATCGCCAACTCCGGCTCCGAGCAGACCCTGGTCGGCGCCTCGGGGGCGATCTCCGCGGTCCTCGGAGCGTTCCTGTACCTGTTCCCCAGGGCCCGGGTGACCAGTCTCTTCCCGTTCCTCTTCTTCCTGCCTCTGCGCTTCCCCGCCTGGGTCGTGCTGCCCTTCTGGGTGACCCTGCAATGGCTGGCGGCGGGCCGCAGCCCCTCGGGCCCCGGGGTCGCCTATCTGGCCCACCTGGTGGGCTTCTCGCTGGGGTTCGCCTACGCGTGGGTGCGGTTCGGGCGGCCGACTAGAGTGAAAACCCCAGCAGCAGCCCCCGAGGGAGAAAACCAGCCGTGATCACCGCGATCGTGCTCATCAAGACCAGCGTGGACCGGATCCCCGAGATCGCCGAGTCGATCGCCGCGCTGGACAGTGTCAGCGAGGTCTTCTCCGTCACCGGTACGTACGACCTGATCGCCATGGTCCGGGTGAAGGCCCACGACGACCTGGCGGACGTCATCCCCGGCAAGATCAGCAAGATCCCCGGCGTCGAGGGGACGGACACCCACGTCGCGTTCCGGACGTACTCCCAGCACGACCTGGAGGCGGCGTTCGCCATCGGCCTCGACAGCTAGGGCCACGCACCAGGGGCGCGGGGAACTGCGCGGCCGGCCCCCACCGGCGGGCAGCCGAAGGACCACGGGGCCTGGGGGCGGAGCCCCCACGCATCCCCGAGCCAGTCTCAGACCGCCGGGACGCAGCGGCCGCCCTCCGTGCGGTAGTTCCACTTCGCCCCGTTCCGCACCAGTTCCTTCACCGCGCGCACGAACCGCTCCACATGCTCGTCGGGCGTACCGGCCCCGAAGCTGACGCGGATCGCGTTGAGGGACTTCTCCCCGGGCGCCGCCTCGGGCGCCCCGCACTCCCCCTGCGTCTGCGGATCGCTGCCCAGCAGCGTCCGCACCAGCGGGTGGGCGCAGAAGAGACCGTCCCGCACCCCGATCCCGTACTCGGCGGACAGCGCGGCCGCGAAGTGCGAGCTGTTCCAGCCCTCGACGACGAACGAGATGACGCCGACGCGCGGGGCGTCGTCGCCGAAGAGCGACAGGACGCGGACCTCGGGCAGCTCGGCCAGACCGGCGCGGACGGCCCCGATCAGCTGCTCCTCGCGGGCGACGAGCCTGTCGAAACCGGCCTCGGTCAGCGCCTTGCAGGCGGAGGCGATGGAGTAGGCGCCGATCACGTTCGGCGAACCGGCCTCATGCCGGGCCGCGCTCTCGTGCCACTCCACGTCCACGCCGCCGTCCACCCGCCGCGTGACCTTGCGGCTGGCGCCGCCGCCCGCGAGATACGGCTCGGCCTCGCGCAGCCAGTCGGCGCGGCCCGCGAGCACGCCGGAGCCGAACGGCGCGTACAGCTTGTGCCCGGAGAAGGCGACCCAGTCGACGTCGAGGTCCCGCACCGACACCGGGTGGTGTGGGGCGAGCTGGGCGGCGTCCAGGACGATCCGGGCACCGTGCGCGTGCGCGGCGGCGGCCAGCTCGCGCACCGGCCACAGCTCGCCGGTGACGTTCGAGGCGCCGGTGACGCAGACGAGGGCCGGGCCGTGGGGGTCGCGGGCGGCGAGGGCCCGCTCCAGGGCCGTGACGGCCTCCTGCGGGGTGCGAGGCGCGTTGAGGTAGGTGACCTGGGCGTCCTTCCACGGCAGCAGCGAGGCGTGGTGTTCCGTCTCGAAGACGAACACCTGGCAGCCGGCCGGAAGGGTGGCGGCGAGCAGGTTGAGGGAGTCGGTGGTGGAGCGGGTGAAGACGACCTGGTCGTCGCCCCGGCAGTCGAGGAACTCCGCGACGGTCCTGCGGGCGTTCTCGAAGAGGTCGGTGGACAGCTGGGAGAGGTACCCGGCGCCGCGGTGCACGCTGCCGTAGTACGGGGCGTACGCGGCGACGTCGTCCCACACCCGCTGGAGGGCGGGGGCGCTGGCGGCGTAGTCGAGCGCGGCGTAGGTGACCTCACCGCCGGTCACGATCGGGACGGTGACATCTCGGCCCAGAACGGGCAGAGGGGCACAAACGGTCTGGTCGGCGGCAGCGGTGGAGACAGACATGGCGAGCTCCTGTGAGAGGCAGGCGGAATCGCTGCGCGGGCCGGGTGCACGGGGGTACGGGTGTGCGGCTGCACGGCTCGGCGCAGGGAGGAAAGGCAAAAGGGGTGTGCGGAGGCGGGGCTCTACGCCCTATCGCATTCGCTTGCTCACAGAAGGCTCCCTCGAACGACCAGGACCCCTGGGATTCTCGAGGGGTCCGCGCTTGCCGTAGACCTCGCTGCCTACGGCCTGGTCCTCACCCGGGGCACCCCGCCACGGACGGAGGGTTGCCGGACAGCCGGCCGGGGCCTGATGGCTGTCGCTCATGACCTGATACGGCATCCTGCCACAAGATCTTCCACCCGCAACCCGGCGTCCGTATACCGGGACGCCGAGTGGGAGGCGGCGCCACGTTTCCTCGCCCCCGCCGCCCCTACCCGTCCCATTCCTACCTGGGGGCTCCGCCCCCAGACCCCCAGAAGATCGCGCAGTTCCCCGCGCCCCTTCAGGGGCGCGGGGGACTGCGCGGGCAACCCTCACCGGCCCGCAGACGAACTACCAAGCTACGACTGGCTCGCAGCCACCCAGCGTTCCAGCGTTCGCTTCGCCGCCCCCGAGTCGATCGCCTCCGCCGCCTTCGCCATCCCGGCGCGGAGCTGGTCCGCGAGCGGCGCGTCGGTCGGGGACAGGGCGACGAGGGCCGCCGCGGAGTTCAGCAGCACAGCGTCCCGTACCGGCCCCGTCTCGCCGTTGAGCAGGCGACGGGCGACGTCCGCGTTGTAGGACGCGTCGGCGCCGCGCAGGGCCTCCACGGGGACGAGTTCGAGGCCGACGTCACGCGGGTCGAAGCGCTCCTCGGTGACCTTGCCGTCGCGGACGATCCAGACCCGGGACGTCGCGGTGGTGGTCAGCTCGTCCAGGCCGTCGTCGCCGCGGAAGACGAGCGAGGAGTTGCCGCGCTCGGCGAACACGCCCGCCACGATCGGCGCCATGCGCAGGTCCGCGACTCCGACGGCCTGTGCCTTCACCCGCGCCGGGTTCGTCAGCGGACCCAGCACGTTGAACGTGGTCCGGATCCCCAACTGCCCTCGCGCCGCCGCGACATGACGCAGCGCCGGGTGGAACTTCACCGCGAAGCAGAAGGTGATCCCCGCCTCCTCCGCGACCTCGGCCACCCGCTTCGTCGTCAGGTCCAGATTGACGCCGAGCTTCTCCAGGACGTCCGAGGCACCGGACGCGGAGGACGCCGCCCGGTTGCCGTGCTTGACGACCTTGGCGCCGGTCCCGGCCACGACGATCGACGACATCGTGGAGATGTTCACCGTCTTCGCGCCGTCACCGCCCGTACCGACGATGTCGACGGTGTCCCCCGGCACCTCGATCACATTGGCGTGCTCGTACATCGTCCGGACGAGACCGGAGATCTCCTCGACCGTCTCGCCCTTGGCCCGCAGCGCCACCGCGAACCCGGCGATCTGCGCGTCCGTCGCCTCGCCGCTCATGATCCGGTCCATCACCCAGGCCGTGTCGTCCGCGCTCTGGTCGCGACCCTCGAGCAGGCCGTTCAGCACCACGGGCCAGGAACGGCCCGCCGCGGTGTCGCCTCCAGCGGGGTTCACAGCGCTCATAAGCCGCTCCTGGGTCCGTCGTCCCGGCAAAGGGACGCCTTGTGTAGATGGGAACACCCTATCCAGGCCCGGAGACGGCAAAGAGCCCCCGTCCAGGCAATGGACGGAGGCTCTCGCCGTGGCGATCAGTGAAGACCGGTCAACCGGTCGGAGGATCAGTGGTGGCCGTGGCCGCTCGTGATCTCCTTGTACTCCTCGACCGTGGGCTTCGGGATCTGGCTGTCCTCCCCGTAGAAGCCCTCGCTGAGCTTGGAACGCAGCCTCTCCGAGCCCTTCACCTTGCGCTCGACACCGTTCTCGTCGACCGTCGCGCCGATCTGGGCGGGCTGGTACTGCTCGTGCGCGGTGAGCGTGTGCAGGGCGTCCTGGCTGAGCGGCTCGTGCACCTCGATGAACTCACCGTGCGGCAGGCGCTTGATGATGCCCGACTCGCGGCCGTGCAGCACCTTGTCCTTGTCGCGGCGCTGGAGGCCGAGGCAGACCCGCTTGGTGATGACGAACACGATGACCGGCACGACGAAGAAGCCGATGCGCACGAACCAGGTGATCGAGTTGATCGACAGGTGGAAGTGCGTGGCCCAGATGTCGTTACCACCACCGACGAGCAGGACGAAGTACCAGCTGATCCAGGCGGCGCCGAACGCGGTCCGGGTCGGGACGTTGCGCGGGCGGTCCAGGATGTGGTGCTCACGCTTGTCGCCGGTGACCCAGGACTCGATGAACGGGTAGACCGCGATCGCGACCAGGACCAGCGGGAAGATCACCAGCGGGATGAACACACCCAGCACGAGCGTGTGACCCCAGACGTTGATCTCCCAGCCCGGCATGACTCGGATCAGGCCCTCGGAGAAGCCCATGTACCAGTCGGGCTGGGCGCCCGTGGACACCATGTCCGGACGGTAGGGGCCCATGGACCAGATCGGGTTGATCGAGGCGATCGCCGAGATGGCCGCGATGACACCGAAGACCAGGAAGAAGAAGCCTCCGGCCTTGGCCATGTAGACCGGCAGCAGCGGCATGCCGACGACGTTGTTGTTCGTCTTTCCGGGGCCCGCGAACTGCGTGTGCTTGTGGTAGAAGACCAGGATCAGGTGGCCGACCACCAGGCCGAGCATGATGCCCGGCAGCAGCAGGATGTGGACCGAGTAGAACCGCGCGACGAAGTCGCCGCCCGGGAACTGGCCGCCGAAGAGGAAGAACGCCAGGTACGTGCCGACGATCGGCACGGACAGGACCGCGCCCTCCATGAAGCGGACACCGGTGCCGGAGAGCAGGTCGTCCGGGAGCGAGTAACCGGTGAAGCCGGTGAACATGCCCAGGACGAACAGCAGGAAGCCGAACAGCCAGTTGATCTCACGCGGCTTGCGGAACGCACCCGTGAAGAACACGCGCATCATGTGCACGAACATGCCGGCGAGGAAGATCAGCGCCGCCCAGTGGTGGATCTGCCGGACCAGCAGACCACCGCGCACCTCGAAGGAGATGTGCATGGTCGAGTTGAACGCCTCGGACATCAGCTGTCCCTGCAGGGGGACGTAGCTGCCGTGGTACGTGACCTCGTTCATCGACGGGTGGAAGAACAGCGTCAGGTACACACCCGTGAGGATGATGATGATGAAGCTGTAGAGGCAGATCTCACCCAACATGAACGACCAGTGGTCGGGGAAGATCTTGCGCATGTTGGACTTGGCCAGGGAGTAGATCCCGAGCCGTCCATCGGCCCAGTCGGCGACTTTCTCGCCGGCCGGAGCCTTCTCGCGCGAGGGGCGCGAGCCGGAAGTGGTGGTAGTGCTCATCCGCGCTCCCAGAAGGCAGGACCGACGGGCTCTTCGAAGTCGCCGAGCGCTTCGAGGTAGCCCTGTTCGTTCACACCGATGCGCAGCTGCGGCAGGGCGTGACCGGCCGGGCCGAAGATCACTCGGGCACCGTCGGAGAGGTCGAAGGTGGACTGGTGGCAGGGGCAGAGCACGTGGTGCGTCTGCTGCTCGTACAGGGAGATCGGGCAACCGACGTGGGTGCAGATCTTCGAGTACGCCACGATGCCCTCGTGCGACCAGGCGAGCTCACGCTTGTCCTTGATGTTCTCCGGCTGGAGCCGGACGATCATCAGGGCCGCCTTGGCGATCTGGAGCTGGAAGTCCTCGTCGTGCTCCTCCAGGCCCTCGGGCTTGGCGAAGGTGAGCGAGCCGACGGCGACGTCGGAGGCGCGCAGCGGCTCGTTCGTGTTCATGTTGACGAGCAGCTTGCCCTTGGACCAGAGCGTGTGGCGCAGCTTGGTGCCGGGCAGCGGGCCCAGGTCGCGCAGCAGCATGACGCCGGAGAGCGGGAACAGGGCCAGCGCGCCGAACATCGTGTTGCGGATCAGCTTGCGGCGGCCGAGCGCGGACTCCTTGGCGCCCTGCTTGAAGTCGGCCAGGACCTTGGCCTTGACCTCGGGCTCCGCCTCGATCGGGTGACGCTGGTCGGCGATCTCCACGTCGGACATCAGGGTGCGGGCCCAGTGGACCGCGCCCGCGCCGATCGCGAACAGCGCCACACCGAGGGTCATCCCCAGCGCGAAGTTCAGCGCGCTGATGTGCCCGAGCGGGAAGACGAAGATCGACTTGTCCCTCGGGATCGCCACGTACGAGGCGATGAAGCCGACGGTGGCCAGCATCGACAACGTGAACAGCATGGCGACGACGCGCTCGGACCGCTTGGCGGCCCGCTCGTCGATGTCCTGGATGCGGTGCTCGTGGGGCGGCAGGCCCGGGTCCGCGAACGGGTTGGTCTCGTCCGCGAGGGCTACCGCGCCGTGACCGTGCTCGTCGACCTGCTCAGCGGGCAGGTTCTCTTCTGGAATGTCTTGGCTACTCATGACTTCTTGGCCTTTGCGGTCCGAGCGGCGACCCAGACGGCGACGGCGACCAGGGCGCCAAGACCGAAGATCCAGCCGAAGAGGCCTTCACTGACCGGCCCGAGGCCGCCCAGCTCCAGACCGCCGGGGCTCTCGGTGTCGTCACCGTTGACCGCGTTGAGGTACGCGATGATGTCCTTCTTGTTCTTCTCCGACAGCGTGGTGTCGGGGAAGGACGGCATGTTCTGCGGGCCCGTCTGCATGGCCTCGTAGATGTGCTTGGGGTCGACACCCTCAAGGCTCGGCGCGAACTTGCCGTGCGTCAGCGCGCCGCCCTTGCCGGTGAAGTTGTGGCACTGCGCGCAGTTCGTACGGAAGAGCTCGCCGCCCTTGGCGATGTCCGCGCCCTCGGGGCTGACCTGGCTCTTCGTAGGCACCGTGGGACCAGCGCCCAGCGAGGCGATGTACGCCGCGAGCTGGTCGATCTCGGCCTGCGAGTAGATGACCTTCTTCTTCGGGATCTGAGCGCCCGGCTGCTGGGCCGGCATACGGCCGGTGCCGACCTGGAAGTCGACCGCCGCGGCGCCCACACCCACCAGGCTCGGCCCGTCGGAGGACCCCTGACCGCCGGTTCCGTGGCAGCTGGCGCAGCCCACGGAGTAGAGCTTCTTGCCCTCGTCGATGGCAAGGGACTGGGCGGTCGTATCGGCCTGCGCCTTGCTCGCGGGTGCGAACGCGGCGTACAGCCCCCCGGTGGCCGCCAGCGCGAGGAGTAGGACGACGACCGCCGCCAGCGGATGGCGTCGTCGTGCGGAGAGCTTTTTCACGGATTACCCCGGTGTCAGGATCTTCTGCGTCGATGCTTCTGGAAATGGATCGGTTCGCCGCGTGCGATCGGTTCGCCGCGGACGCCGCCCGGTTACTTGATCATGTAGATCGTGGCGAAGAGGCCGATCCAGACGACATCGACGAAGTGCCAGTAGTAGGACACGACGATGGCTGCGGTTGCCTGCTCGTGAGTGAACCTCTTGGCCGCGTAGGTGCGACCGAGGACAAACAGGAAGGCGATGAGTCCACCCGTCACGTGCATGCCGTGGAAACCGGTGGTCAGGTAGAACACCGAGCCGTACGGGTCGGAGGAGAGCGAGAGCCCGTCCTTCTTGACCAGCTCGGTGTACTCGAAGATCTGACCGCCGATGAAGATCGCACCCATCACGAACGTGACGGTGAACCACATCCGGAGCTTCTTCACGTCCCCGCGCTCGGCGGCGAACACGCCGAGCTGGCAGGTCAGGGAGGAGAGCACCAGGATCGTGGTGTTCGAGGCCGAGAACGGGAAGTTGAGATGGCTCGCCATCTCCTTCCAGTGGTCCGGTCCGGTCACCGATCGCAGGGTGAAGTACATCGCGAAGAGGGCCGCGAAGAACATCAGCTCGGAACTCAGCCAGATGATGGTTCCGACGCTGGTGAGGTTCGGTCGATTGACCGACGGGTGCGCGTGCCCGGTTTCTACTGTCGTTGCTGTCGCCACGACCGACATTATGTCGGTCGCTTATCCCGCCCTCACGCCCGGGGGTGCCGTTCGGGGTGTTGATGGGGTGTGTCCAGCCCGTATGGCCCATCGAAGCCCTGTCCGAACCGGTGTTGACGGGGTGTTCGAGGGGGTAGCATCCGCGCCATCGGTACCAGGAGTTCCCGAGCAATGCCGTGCTTCTTAGATGCGTGGAGGAACAATGCAGCCGACCGCCACGGTGCTGGTCTACAGCGACGACTCCAACACCCGGGGGCAGGTGCGGCTGGCGACCGGCCGCAGACCGGCCCCCGACGTCCCCCAGGTCGAGTTCATCGAGTGCGCCACGCCCGCCGCCGTCCTGACGGAGCTGGACAAGGGCGGGATCGACGTCTGTGTGCTGGACGGCGAGGCGGTGCCGATGGGCGGCATGGGCGTCTGCCGGCAGATCAAGGACGAGATCTTCAACTGTCCGCCCGTGTTGGTGCTCATCGGGCGGCCTCAGGACGCCTGGCTGGCCACGTGGAGCCGTGCGGACGCGGCGGTGACCCTTCCGGTGGATCCGGTCGAGTTCGCCTCCGCGTTGGCCTCGCTGCTGCGTCGTAAGGCTTTGCAGGGCGCCTGAGAGCGCGGAGCCGCAGAAGAACACAGTCCCGCGCCCCTTTCGGGGCGCGGTGGCGGGGGTCTGGGTCACACGGACTCGGGGCGCAGGCGGGCCCGGTCCGTCGGCTTCGGGCCCTCCGGGGTGCCCGCTGTCAGGGCGCTGCCGTTGCGCCAGTCCTTCCAGGCGACGTTCCAGTCGCCGAAGCCGTTGTTGAACGGGGTCATCGCGTCGCCGTTGGAGTTCTGGACCTTCACGATGTCGCCCGGTCGGACGTTCTTGAAGAACCACTCGGCGTTGCTGGTGCTCATCCCGGTGCAGCCGTGGCTGACGTTGGCGGACCCCTGCTCCCCCACCGACCAGGGCGCGGCGTGCACGTACTCGCCGCTCCAGGTGACCCGGGTCGCCCAGTAGACGGGCAGGTCGTAGGAGTCCGCGCTGCCCTCGGCGATGCCGACGGTGGTACCGCGCATGCGTACGTAGGGCTCCTTGCTCAGTACGACCTTGACGCCGTTGCGGGTCTCGTAGCCCGGCTTGCCGGTGGTGACGGGGATCTGGTTGATCACCTGGTCGTTCTTGTAGATCGTCATGGAGTGCGCGGCGGCGTCCGTGACGGCGACGAAGCGGTCCCCGGTGGTGAGCGTCAGGGGCTTCGCGTCGCCGCCCCAGAGCCGGTCGGCGACCTTGATGCCCTTGAGGTTGCTGTGGGCCTGGATGGTGGCGTGGATGGGCCAGTACTCCTTGGGGCGGTAGTGCAGCGTCTTGTCGTCCACCCAGTGCCAGGCGCCCTCCACGGCGGGCACGGAGTCGACCTTCAGGGCGCCCTCGACGATCGCGCGAGCGGCCTTGTCCTTGACCGGGGCACTGAGTTCGGCGGTGATGGGCTGACCGACGCCGTACTCGCCCGAGGCGGGCCCCAGGGTCACGCCCAGGGGCTTGTTCGTGGTGGGCGCGGTGGTCTCGAAGTCGACGATCTGGCGGCCGGGGGCGCCGTCCTCGTCCTCCGTGCTCACATGCACCGTGTAGTGGGCGCCCGCGGCCAGTGGTGAGGTGCTGTGCCATCGGGAGCCGTCGGCGGCGAGTTCGCCCGCCACATAGCGCCCCGACGCGTCGACGGCCGTCACATCGGTGATGCGCTCGTCGTCGCCCTTGGAGGTGATTTCCAGGGGCTTGTCCGGGTCGACCTTGCGGCTGTCGCCGACCACGTCGGTGAAGGAGAGCTGACCCGCCGCGTCGTACGGCCTGGCGGAGAGCGGGTGGCCGCTTCCGCCGCAGGCAGCGGCGGCCGCGCCGAGGGCGACCACCAGCGTGGTGCGGCTGACGACCGTGCGGATTCGCGGTGCGTGATTCATGGACTCACGCTATGAACACCCGTCAACCATGGCGCGGCGAGTGAGCCGTGTGGGGGATGTGCCGTGCGGCAAAAGAGGAAGCCCGGACTCTCCATCAGGAGAATCCGGGCTTCCGGGGTGTCCAGCGATCGCTACGGGACCGCGTCCGTGCTACTGGGTGCGGTTCTCACCGTGGTAGTACTCGAAGACCCAGCCCCACAGGCCGATCAGGATGAGCGGGAACCCGAAGTACAGCAGCCACCAGCCGAAGACGACGGCCATGAAGGCGATCGCACCGCCGACACCGAGCGCGAGCGGCTGCCAGCTGTGCGGGCTGAAGAAGCCCACCTCGCCGGCCTCGTCCGCGACATCGGCCTCGTCGTTGTCCTGCGCCAGCTGGTCGACCCGCCGGGCCGTGAAGGCCAGGTAGTAGCCGATCATCACGCTCAGGCCGAAGGCCAGGAAGAGCGCCGTGGTGCCGGCCGGCTCCTTCGACCACACGCCATAGACGATGGCGATGACGAGGATGAAGGCAGCCAGCCAGAGGAACATCTTGCCTTGGACCTTCACTTGCCGGCCTCCTTGCCACCAGCGAGGGCCTTCTCACCGTGACCGGCGTTCTCGAGCTGGTCGAGAGCGGCGATCTCCGGGTGGTGCAGGTCGAAGGCCGGGGATTCGGAACGGATCCGCGGCAACGTGAGGAAGTTGTGGCGCGGCGGCGGGCAGGACGTGGCCCACTCCAGCGAGCGGCCGTAGCCCCACGGGTCGTCGACCTCGACCTTCTTGCCGTACTTGGCGGTCTTCCACACGTTGTAGAAGAACGGCAGGATCGACAGGCCGAGCAGGAACGAGCTGATCGTCGAGATCGTGTTCAGCGCGGTGAAGCCGTCGGCGGCGAGGTAGTCCGCGTAGCGACGCGGCATGCCCTCGACACCCAGCCAGTGCTGCACCAGGAACGTGCCGTGGAAGCCCACGAACAGCGTCCAGAAGGTGATCTTCCCGAGGCGCTCGTCGAGCATCTTGCCGGTGAACTTCGGCCACCAGAAGTGGAATCCGGAGAACATCGCGAACACGACCGTACCGAAGATCACGTAGTGGAAGTGCGCCACCACGAAGTACGAGTCCGAGACGTGGAAGTCCATCGGCGGCGAGGCCAGGATGACACCGGTCAGACCACCGAAGGTGAAGGTGATCAGGAAGCCGACCGCCCAGAGCATCGGGGTCTCGAAACTCAAGGACCCCTTCCACATCGTTCCGATCCAGTTGAAGAACTTCACGCCTGTCGGTACGGCGATGAGGAACGTCATGAAGGAGAAGAACGGGAGCAGTACGCCACCGGTGACGTACATGTGGTGCGCCCACACGGTCACGGACAGACCGGCGATGGAGATCGTCGCGGCGATCAGGCCCATGTAGCCGAACATCGGCTTGCGGGAGAACACCGGGATGACTTCGGAGATGATGCCGAAGAATGGTAGAGCGATGATGTACACCTCTGGATGGCCGAAGAACCAGAAGAGGTGTTGCCATAGCAAGGCTCCGCCGTTGGCGGCGTCGAACACATGCGCACCGAATTTTCGGTCCGCCTCCAGCGCGAACAGCGCCGCCGCGAGCACGGGGAAGGCCAGCAGCACCAGCACCGCGGTGAGCAGCACGTTCCACACGAAGATCGGCATGCGGAACATCGTCATGCCGGGAGCGCGCATGCAGATGATGGTCGTGATGAAGTTGACCGCACCGAGGATCGTGCCGAAGCCGGAGAAGGCCAGACCCATGATCCACATGTCGGCGCCGACACCCGGCGAGCGGACCGCGTCCGACAGCGGGCTGTAGGCGAACCAGCCGAAGTCGGCCGCGCCCTGCGGGGTGAGGAAGCCACCGACCGCGATGAGCGAGCCGAACAGGTAGAGCCAGTAGGCGAACATGTTCAGCCGCGGGAACGCCACGTCGGGCGCGCCGATCTGCAGCGGCATGATCCAGTTCGTGAAGCCGGCGAACAGCGGCGTCGCGAACATCAGCAGCATGATCGTGCCGTGCATCGTGAACGCCTGGTTGAACTGCTCGTTCGACATGATCTGCGTGCCGGGGCGAGCCAGTTCGGCGCGCATCAGCAGCGCCATGACGCCACCGATGCAGAAGAACGCGAACGACGTGACGAGGTAGAGCGTGCCGATCGTCTTGTGGTCAGTGGTGGTGAGCCACTTGATCACGACGTTGCCCGGCTGCTTGCGCCGCACCGGCAGCTCGTTCTCGTACGAGTCTTCGGCTGCCCCGGCACCCTGAGGTTCGTTGAGGATGCTCACAGGTTGTTCGTCTCCCGGTTCTTCTCGTGGCCCGTCTGCTCAATGCCGGCCGGGACGTAACCGGTCTGTCCCTGCGCCGCGAGCTGCTTGAGGTGGGCCTCGTAGCGCTCGGGGGAGACGACCTTCACGTTGAAGAGCATCCGGGAGTGGTCGACGCCGCACAGCTCGGCGCACTTGCCCAGGAAGGTGCCCTCCTTGTTGGGGGTCACCTGGAAGGAGTTGGTGTGGCCCGGGATGACGTCCATCTTCATCAGGAACGGCACCACCCAGAAGGAGTGGATGACGTCACGCGAAGTGAGGACGAAGCGGACCGTCTTGCCCTTGGGCAGCCAGAGGGTCGGACCGGGGTTGCCCGTCTGCGGGTTCCGCTCACCCGGCGTACCGACCTCGTAGACACCGCCGGCGTTCGCCGGGAAGTCCTTCTTGAACCGGTCCGGAATCGCGGCCAGGTTCGGGTCGATCTTGGCGTTGCCGGTGACACCGGGAACGTCCTCGATGTAGTTGAAGCCCCAGCTCCACTGATAGCCGACCACGTTGACCGTGACGTCGGGCTTCGTCTTGAGGCTGAGGAGCTTCGTCTCGTCGCGGGCGGTGAAGTAGAACAGCACCGAGACGATGATGAGCGGGACTACCGTGTACAGCGCCTCGATGGGCATGTTGTACCGGGTCTGCGGAGGAACTTCGACCTTGGTGCGGCTGCGCCGGTGGAAGAACACACTCCACAGGATCAGGCCCCACACCAGCACGCCAACGGCGAGCGCGGCCGCCCAGGACCCCTGCCACAGGGAGAGGATCCGCGGACCCTCTTCTGTGGTCGGGGTGGGCATACCAAGGCGGGGGAAGTCCTTGTATGTGCAACCGGTGGCGGTCGCCAGGACCAGGCCCGCAGTCAGTGCCTGCAGCAGCTTCCGCCGCATCGGGCGCCGCGGCGAGCGGTCGGAGCCGTTGGGACTCACGTAGCGCCTTCCCGAGAGTCTCGCCCGCGCGGTCGGCTGCGGCCTTCTCGCTGGTCGGTCGCCGCCCTGCGTCGGGCAGGGGTTTGGATGTTTATGCGGACCAAACCCTACTGGACGCTATTTGGGGTCGCGCGGGGAGGGTGCCCAACGCGCCGCGGGTCACTCTGAAGGGGTGGGATGCCCCGCCCTGGGTCGCTTTCTGACGGGGGGTTCGGGTGCCTCATAGCCCGGTCGACCAGGTCCTTCGGCGGCTGCGGGCTCGTTGTGGCTTGTCGCGCCGTTCCTCGCGCCCCTTTGGGGCGCTGGTGTGAGCGGGGCTTTAGCGTTGGGGTGTGGCCTACTTCGATGCTGCTTCCGCTGCTCCTCTCCATCCCGTCGCCCGGCAGGCCCTGCAGGCCTCGCTCGACGAGGGGTGGGCCGATCCCGCGCGGCTCTACCGGGAGGGGCGGCGGGCCCGGCTGTTGCTCGACGCGGCGCGCGAGGCGGCGGCCGAGGCGGTGGGGTGCCGTCCGGACGAGCTGACCTTCACCTCGTCCGGCACCCGGGCGGTGCACTCCGGGATCGAGGGTGCGTTGGCGGGCCGCCGGCGCGCCGGACGCCACCTGATCGTGTCAGCTGTCGAACACTCGTCGGTACTCCATTCGGCGGAGGTCCACGAGGCGGCGGGCGGCTCGGTGACGACGGTGCCGGTCGACCGCGCGGGCACCGTCTCCCCTTCTTCCTACGCCGCCGCCCTGCGCCCCGACACCGCGCTCGCGTGCCTCCAGTCCGCCAACCACGAGGTGGGCACGGAGCAGCCGGTGCGGGAGGTCGCGGAGGCGTGCCGGGCGGCGGGGGTGCCGCTGTTGGTGGACGCGGCGCAGTCACTGCCCTGGCGCCGGGTGGAGGGCGACTGGTCCCTGCTGACGGCAAGTGCTCACAAATGGGGCGGCCCTTCGGGGGTCGGACTGCTCGTCGTGCGCAAGGGGGTGCGGTTCGCTCCCCAAGGGCCCGTGGACGAGCGGGAGTCGGGGCGGGCGGCGGGCTTCGAGAACATCCCGGCCGTCGTGGCCGCGGCGGCGTCGCTGCGCGCGGTACGGGCGGAGGCGGTCGCGGAGGCCGCGCGCCTGCGGGAACTGACGGAACGGATCCGCGTACGGGTGCCCGAACTGGTCCCGGACGTCGAGGTGGTCGGGGACGCGGTTCACCGTCTCCCGGGGATCGTCACCTTCTCCTGCCTGTACGTCGACGGGGAGACGCTCCTGCACGAACTGGACCGGGCGGGTTTCTCCGTCTCCTCCGGCTCCTCCTGCACGAGCAGCACGCTGACCCCGAGCCATGTCCTGAAGGCGATGGGCGTCCTGAGCGAGGGCAACGTCCGGGTCTCGCTGCCACCGGGTACGCCGTCCGAGGACGTCGACCGGTTCCTGTCGGTGCTGCCGGACGCGGTCGCGGACGTACGCGAGAAACTCGGCGCCCCGACGGCGTCGGCGCCACCCTCCCCGTCCCCCTCCGACTCCGACGCGCTCGTGGTGGACTCCCTCGGCAAGCTCTGCCCCATCCCGGTCATCGAACTGGCCAAGGTCATCGGGGACGTGCCGGTGGGCGGCACGGTTCGCGTCCTCTCGGACGACGAGGCCGCCCGGCTGGACATCCCGGCGTGGTGCGAGATGCGGGGGCAGGAGTACGTCGGGGAGGAGCCGGCGGACCACGGCTTCGCCTATGTGGTCCGCCGGGTGTCCTAGACGGTCGGCCGGAGGAGTGTCCTGATCAGTCCAGGTGGGCCCTGACCTCGGTGATCAGGCCAGGTGGGCCCTGACCTCGAGGGCCGCGTCGTCGCCGTACGCCTTGGTGAAGCGGTCCATGAAGTGGGCGCGGCGGAGCTGGTACTCCTGGGTGCCGACCGTCTCGATGACCAGCGTCGCGAGCATGCAGCCGACCTGGGCGGCGCGCTCCAGGGAGACTCCCCAGGCGAGGCCGGAGAGGAAACCGGCGCGGAACGCGTCGCCGACGCCCGTCGGGTCCGCCTTGCGCTCCTCGTCCGGGCAGCCGACCTCGATCGGGTCCTCACCGGCCCGCTCGATGCGCACGCCCCGTGCGCCGAGGGTCGTCACACGGTGACCGACCTTCGACAGGATCTCCTCGTCGCTCCAGCCGGTCTTGGACTCGATGAGCCCCTTCTCGTACTCGTTGGAGAAGAGGTAGGTCGCCCCGTCCAGCAGTATCCGGATCTCGTCGCCGTTCATACGGGCGATCTGCTGCGAGAAGTCGGCGGCGAAGGCGATCGTGCGGGAGCGGCACTCCTCCGTGTGGCGGAGCATCGCCTCCGGGTCGTCGGCGCCGATCAGGACGAGGTCGAGGCCGCCGACCCGGTCCGCGACCGACTTGAGCTCGATCAGCCGGGCCTCGCTCATCGCGCCCGTGTAGAAGGAGCCGATCTGGTTGTGGTCGGAGTCCGTGGTGCACACGAAGCGCGCGGTGTGCAGCACCTCGGAGATCCGGACCGAGTCGGTGTCGACGCCGTGGCGGTCGAGCCACGCCCGGTACTCGTCGAAGTCGGAGCCCGCGGCCCCGACCAGGATCGGCCGGGTGCCCAGCTGTCCCATGCCGAAGGCGATGTTCGCGCCGACGCCACCCCGGCGTACGTCGAGGTTGTCGACCAGGAAGGACAGGGAGACCGTGTGCAGCTGGTCCGCGACGAACTGGTCGGCGAAACGGCCGGGGAAGGTCATGAGGTGGTCAGTGGCGATGGAGCCGGTGACTGCGATACGCACGGCGAGGACACGCTCCTGCGACGGAAGGGGATTGACAGTTCACGCTACCCGGTCGACACGTGCCCTCTGAAGCGGTCAAAACTACCCGATAGTAGGTCTTTCTTCGTAACACTCGGCGTGCATACGGTTCCGTCATGACGAACCGCAAGGTCCACGGCTCCGCTCCGCACGACCTCGAAGGCGATCTGGCGTCGCTGCGCGGCGACGGCGCCTTGGCCCGGGACTGGGCGGCACCGGACCCGATCATCTCCCGTCCCGACCTTCCCGTGTCCCCGTCGCGCATCCACGGGGTGACCGTGCCTCCCGCGTCCGCCCGCCTGCTGGACGCGATGTCCGACTACGGCGACTGACAGGACCCGAAAGGTCCTCGAAAAGGGCGGCCCCGAACGGCGCCCGCAGGGAACCGTGCGCTCCCCCGCTGCGTCCCATCGCTGTCCCCCGTAAAGGGGATGCGGTGTACGACCAGAAGGAGCGATGCGGTGAGCACCGAGCGACCCGAGACCGAAGCGCCCGAGCCCCCCGAGGACGGCGGCGAGCCGGCGAAGCCGCGCCGCCGTCATTCCCCGGCGGCCGTCGCCTCCGTCGCGGCCGCGGTGCTGCTCGTCGGGGGCGGCGGGGCCTATTTCGCCGCGACCGCGTCCGGCGGCGGAAGCGACCGCGACCACTCCGCGAGCCCCGGCGCCGACGGCACTCCCCCGCCGCTGGTCCTGGACGGCTACACCGAGGGCGGTACGGGTGGCACGGGCGGTACGGGCGATATCGCGCCCGGTGAGCCCAACCCCTACGGCGCGACCTACCACGCGAACGGCACCCTGCCCGCCGGCCCGGACTCCGCGCCCGTCTACGCGGCGAAGGGCGAGGTCACGGCGGCAGAGGTGGCCCGCCTCGCGAAGGCCCTGGACATCGCGGGCACCCCGAAGCTCACCGGCGAGACCTGGAAGGTCGGCCAGGACAAGGACGGCTCGGGACCCAGCCTCCAGGTGAACCAGCGGGCCCCCGGGACCTGGACGTTCAACCGGTACACGCCCGGCACCGACAACTGCAAGGGCGCCGTGTGCACGAGCGACCCCGGCTCCCCGAGCAGCCACGCGGTGACCGAGACCGCCGCGAAGAAGGCCGCCGTGCCCGTGCTGAAGGCGCTGGGCCAGGACGACGCCAAGCTGGACGCGAGCCAGCTCATGGGCGCCGTACGGGTGGTGAACGCGGACCCGAAGGTCGGGGGCCTGCCCACGTACGGCTGGACGACCGGCGTCCAGGTCGGCCCGGACGGCCAGGTGGTGGGCGGCAACGGCCAGTTGAAGACGCCGGTCGAGGGAGACACGTATCCCGTGATCAGCGCGAGCAAGACCCTGGACCTGATGAACGGCCCGGCCTCTCTCGCGACGCCGGGCGGCGAGCGCATGGGACCCGGCGGCTGCGCCAGTGCCGTACCGCTGAAGGACCGTGACGAGACGCCGTGCCGCGCGTCGACAGCGGTGCCGAAGCGGGAGTCGGTGGCCGTCGAGAAGGCCGTCTTCGGGCTGGCCTCGCACTTCGTGTCCGGGCACCAGACACTGGTGCCGTCCTGGCTGTTCGAGGTACGGCCGACGGGCACGGACTCCGCCTTCACGGTGACGCATCCGGCGGTCGCCCCGAAGTACCTGGCCTCGCCGGAGCCGACCGCGGCACCGACGCCGACGGCCACCCCCAGCCCGCGGCCCACCGCGACGCCGACGTCCCGTGACGTCAAGGTGCAGGGCTACACGGCCGACGGCAAGGACCTGACCGTGAGCTTCACGGGCGGGGTGTGCGCGGACTACTCCGCCTCCGCGAGCGAGAGCACGGACAAGGTGACCGTCAAGGTGACCGAGACACCGTGGCAGGGCAAGATCTGCATCCTCATCGCCAAGGTGTACGAGAAGACGGTGCACCTCGACCAGCCGCTCGGCGACCGGAAGGTCGTCGGGTCCGACGGCACGCCGATCCCGGAGGGCAAGCCGGCCGGCGCCGCGATGAAGACGCCTCAGGCACGGTAGCCACGCGAGCGGGAGCGGGCTGGGTGGCTCCGCGTAGGGCCCCGGATACGCGAAGGCGGCGTCCCTGTCGGAGGGGGACGCCGCCTTCGTACGCGTGACGCGTTCGCAGTTGGCCGGGACTCAGCTGAAGGAGTCGCCGCAGGCGCAGGAGCCCGTCGCGTTCGGGTTGTCGATCGTGAAGCCCTGCTTCTCGATGGTGTCCACGAAGTCGATGGACGCGCCGCCCAGGTACGGAGCGCTCATGCGGTCGGTGACCACCTTGACGCCACCGAAGTCCTTGACGACATCGCCGTCGAGGGAGCGCTCGTCGAAGAAGAGCTGGTAGCGCAGACCGGAGCAGCCGCCGGGCTGAACGGCGACGCGCAGCGCCAGATCGTCGCGGCCTTCCTGGTCGAGCAGGGCCTTGACCTTGCCCGCAGCGGCGTCGGACAGCATGATGCCGTCGCTCACGGTGGTCTTCTCGTCCGATACGGACATCTGCTTCTCTCCCGGGTTGTACGGAGACTGCTTGCCGACGATTGCAACCGCCGGGGCCGCGGATTCATTCCGGGCCGAGAGTCTGCCTTTCCGTGGGCTTTCCGTTCTCGCCTCCCATGCTCGCACACGCGCCGGAGAGCGGACAGCGGCCTGTGGACAACCTCCGGGATTCACGTCACATCGACACTATGGGCATCGTCAACATGACGTGAAGCGGTTATGATAGATAGCGTCATTTCGACGAAAAGGCTAGTCCGAATGTCCCGCTGGATCGCCCCCGTGATCCAAGCGAGCCGCAGAACAGAAAGGGTGCGTGTCGTGACCACCGCCCAGACCCAGGAGCTCGACGTACAGCCGACGCCCCTCGCCCTGCTGCTGCTCGGCCGTGAGGCCGACCCGAGGAGCGAGCGCGGCGTCGAGTGTCCCGGAGACCTGCCCTCGCCGTCCGACCCGGACCTCGTGGAGCGGGCCCGCGCGGCCAAGGAGAAACTCGGGGACAAGGTCTTCGTGCTCGGCCACCACTACCAGCGCGACGAGGTCATCCAGTTCGCCGACGTCACGGGCGACTCCTTCAAGCTGGCCCGCGACGCCGCCGCGCGCCCGGAGGCCGAGTACATCGTCTTCTGCGGTGTGCACTTCATGGCGGAGTCCGCGGACATCCTGACGTCCGACGACCAGAAGGTGGTCCTCCCCGACCTCGCCGCCGGCTGCTCCATGGCCGACATGGCGACGGCCGAGCAGGTCGCCGAGTGCTGGGACGTGCTGACCGAGGCCGGGGTGGCCGAGCAGGTCGTGCCCGTCTCGTACATGAACTCGTCCGCCGACATCAAGGCGTTCACCGGCAAGCACGGCGGCACGATCTGCACCTCCTCCAACGCCCAGCGGGCCCTGGAGTGGGCGTTCGAGCAGGGTGAGAAGGTCCTCTTCCTCCCCGACCAGCACCTCGGCCGCAACACCGCCGTCCGCGACATGGGGATGAGCCTGGAGGACTGCGTCCTCTACAACCCCCACAAGCCGAACGGCGGCCTCACCGCGCAGCAGCTGCGCGACGCCAAGATGATCCTGTGGCGCGGCCACTGCTCGGTCCACGGCCGCTTCTCGCTGGACTCGGTGAACGACGTCCGCGAGCGCATCCCCGGCGTGAACGTCCTCGTCCACCCCGAGTGCAAGCACGAGGTCGTGTCGGCGGCGGACTACGTCGGCTCCACGGAGTACATCATCAAGGCCCTGGAGGCCGCCCCGGCCGGCTCCAAGTGGGCGATCGGCACGGAGCTGAACCTGGTCCGCCGCCTGGCGAACCGTTTCGCTGCCGAGGACAAGGAGATCGTCTTCCTCGACAAGACGGTCTGCTTCTGCTCCACCATGAACCGCATCGACCTCCCCCACCTGGTGTGGACCCTGGAGTCCCTCGCCGAGGGCAACCTGGTCAACCGCATCGAGGTGGACAAGGAGACGGAGGCGTTCGCGAAGCTGGCGCTGGAGCGGATGCTGGCGCTGCCGTAACGCGGAGATCAGTCCACCCTCGGGCGTACGAGGCCCGACTCGTAGGCGATGACGACGAGTTGGGCCCGGTCGCGGGCGCCGAGCTTGGCCATGGCCCGGTTGACGTGCGTCTTCACGGTGAGCGGGCTGACCTCCAGCCGCTCGGCGATCTCGTCGTTGGAGTGTCCTCCCGCGACCTGGACGAGCACCTCGCGCTCGCGCCCGGTGAGCGCCTCGAGCCGCTCCGCCCGGGCGGAGTCCCGGCCCTCGTCCGAACCGTCCCCCTGGGCGAGGAACTTGGCGATCAGCCCCTTGGTGGCCGCCGGGGACAGCAGTGCCTCGCCGCCCGCCGCGATCCGGATGGCGTTCAGCAGTTCCTCCGGCTCCGCGCCCTTGCCGAGGAAGCCGGAGGCGCCGGCCCGCAGCGACTGCACCACGTACTCGTCGACCTCGAAGGTCGTCAGCATGACCACCCGTACGTGCGCGAGTCCCGGGTCGGCGCTGATCAGCCGGGTGGCGGCGAGGCCGTCGGTGCCCGGCATCCTGATGTCCATCAACACCACGTCGGCGCGGACCTCCCGGGTGAGCCGCAGCGCCTCCGCGCCGTCGGACGCCTCGCCGACCACCTCCATGTCGGGCTCGGAGTCGACGAGGACACGGAACGCGCTGCGCAGCAGCGCCTGGTCGTCGGCGAGCAGGACACGGATGGTCATGCGGAGTCCCCCAGGGCGGGCGCGGTGCGGTTCTTGACCGGAAGGATCGCATGGACCCGGAAGCCGCCTCCGTAGCGGGGACCGGTCGTGCAAGTGCCGCCGAGCGCGGTGACCCGCTCGCGCATCCCGAGCAGCCCGTGCCCGCCGCCCTCCTCCGGGCCGTCGTCCTGCCCGGGTCCGTTGTCGAGGACGGTCACTTCCACGTTCGGTCCCACGCGTACGACGCTGATCTCGGCCTTCGCCTCCGGGCCGGCGTGTTTCTGCACATTGGTGAGGGCTTCCTGGATGACGCGGTACGCGGCTAGGTCGACGGCGGCGGGGAGGGTGCTGCCGTGGTCGGCGCGGGCGACTTCCACGGGGAGTCCGGCGTTGCGGAAGGTGTCGGCGAGTTCGTCGAGGCGGGCGAGGCCAGGGGCGGGTTCCGTGGGGGCCTCGGGGTCGCCGGACTGGCGCAGCAGGCCGACGGTGGCGCGCAGTTCGTTGAGGGCCGAGCGGCTGGCCTCGCGGACGTGCGCGAGGGCTTCCTTGGCCTGGTCGGGGCGCTTGTCCATCACATGGGCCGCGACTCCGGCCTGCACGTTGACGAGGGCGATGTGGTGGGCGACGACGTCGTGCAGGTCGCGGGCGATGCGCAGCCGCTCCTCGGCGACCCGACGGCGGGCCTCCTCGTCGCGGGTGCGCTCGGCGCGGTCGGCGCGTTCGCGGATGGCGTGCACGAAGGCGCGGCGGCTGCGTACGGCGTCGCCCGCGGCGGCGGCCATGCCCGTCCAGGCGAAGATCGCGAGGTTCTCCTGCGCGTACCAGGGCAGGGGGCCGACCAGCATCGCGCAGGCCGTCAGCACCGTCATCGTGAGCAGGCCGACGCGCCAGGTGGTGGGGCGGTCCGTGGCCGAGGCGACGGTGTAGAGGGCGACGACGGCGGACATCACCACCGGGGCTCTGGGGTCGCTGGCGACCAGTTCCACGGCGGAGAACGCGCCGGTCGTGGCGAGGATGGTTCTGGGGGCGCGGCGGCGGAACACCAGGGCGGCGGCGCTGAGCACCATGAGGGTGAGGCTGAGGACGTTCGGGGTGTGCGTGCCCCAGGTCGCTCCGTTCTCCCCGTGGGGGTCGACGAAGGAGCTGGCCATCATCGTCACGAGTACGCCGGCCGCCAGGGTGGCGTCCAGTGCCATCGGATGCGCGCGGAGTCTGCACTTCGTGCGCTCTAGAGTGCTCACTCGTTTTACGGTACGGGGCCCTTGCAGGGGGCGGAACGGTCGCCACCGGACCCCAACGTTTCTCGCCCCCGCCGCCCTTACCCGTCCCACCTGGGGGCTCCGCCCCCAGACCCCCATCGGCCTGAACGGCCTCGTCCTCAAACGCCGGACGGGCTGAAAACGAGGGCGAGCCGAGGCTTTTAGGGGCGCGGGGAACTGCGCGCCCAGCCCCCACGGCCCGCAGCCGAAGGACTTCGGGTGGGCGGGGGACGCGGGCGCAGCCCCGGTCAGGGCCGCAGGGAACTGCGTGGGCGAGCCGGGCGGCCCCGGAGCTGAGGAGCTCCCCCCGCTCAACCCCCGGAGGGAACCGTCAGCCAGGGATCAGGCCCTCGTCGGTCAGCATGGCGCGGACCTCTTCGAGGGTCGCGTCGGGGGACGGCAGGATGAGGTCGGAGGGTTCGAGGGCGTCGTCGGGAAGCGGAGCGCCGAGGCGGCGGACCTGGTCCAGAAGAGTGGTCAGGGTGCGGCGGAAGCCGGCCTCGTCACCGCTCTCCATCTCGGCGAGCAGCTCGTCGTCCAGCTTGTTCAGTTCGGTGAGGTGGCTGTCGTCCAACCTCACCTGCCCCTCCCCCATGATCCGTACGATCATGTCGCCCTCCTCAGGCGCCCTAGGTGTGGGTCACTGCTTGTCGAAGCGCGGGGTGTCCTGCGGCTGGGACTGCGACGTGGACTGTCCCGTGCCGCCCTCGATCGCCTGCTGCGGCGAACCACCGGCGAGCTCGGCCTTCATGCGCTGCAGTTCCAGCTCTACATCCGTACCACCGGAGAGCCGGTCCAGCTCGCTCTGGATGTCGTCCTTGGCCAGACCGGACTGGTCGTCGAGCGCACCGGAGGCGAGCAGCTCGTCGATCGCGCCGGCGCGGGCCTGCAGCTGCGCGGTCTTGTCCTCGGCGCGCTGGATCGCCATGCCGACGTCGCCCATCTCCTCGGAGATGCCGGAGAAGGCCTCTCCGATGCGGGTCTGCGCCTGGGCCGCCGTGTAGGTCGCCTTGATGGTCTCCTTCTTGGTGCGGAAGGCGTCCACCTTGGCCTGGAGCCGCTGCGCCGCGAGGGTGAGCTTCTCCTCCTCGCCCTGGAGGGTCTGGTGCTGCGTCTCCAGGTCCGTCACCTGCTGCTGGAGCGCCGCACGGCGGGAGAGCGCCTCGCGGGCCAGGTCCTCCCGGCCGAGCGCGAGCGCCTTGCGGCCCTGGTCCTCCAGCTTGGTGGACTGGTTCTGTAGCTGGTTCAGCTGAAGTTCGAGGCGCTTGCGGCTGGTCGCCACGTCCGCGACGCCGCGGCGCACCTTCTGCAGCAGCTCCAGCTGCTTCTGGTACGAGTAATCGAGGGTTTCGCGCGGGTCCTCGGCCCGGTCAAGGGCCTTGTTCGCCTTCGCGCGGAAGATCATCCCCATACGCTTCATGACACCGCTCATGGGCTTCGCGCGCCCCCTTCTGACGGACTCCAGCTCCAGGTACTGCAACAGAACCCACAGTACGGGCCCTGCATCCATTACCGCACTGTTCGGGGACGGATGCGCTCATCCCCAAGGACGACTGCGTACGGCACCGCTCCGGCGTAGGGAGTAGGTGGGACTCGGGGTCCACCCGTACACAACGTCCCCTCTGTCCCACTACAGACGTACGGTGTTGCCGGATCGTTCCCCACTCGAATGACGTCCATGCCGCCGCACCCCGTACCCTTGGGTTTTGTGTTCCGTAGCCGTGCCAAGGAAGAGAAGGCCCCCGCCGACAAGGCGCAGGTGACCGACTCCAAGCAGACCCGTGACCCGCAGGCCCCCAAGGGCCGCCCCACGCCCAAGCGCAGTGAGGCCCAGACCCAGCGTCGTAGCGTCGCCCAGACGCCGACGACGCGCAAGGAGGCGGCCAAGCGGCAGCGCGACGAGCGCCGTGTCCAGATGGAGAAGCAGCGCCAGGCCCTGGCCAACGGCGACGAGCGCTATCTGCCCGCCCGTGACAAGGGGCCGGTGCGGAAGTTCGCACGCGACTTCGTGGACTCGCGCTTCTGTGTCGCGGAGTTCTTCCTGCCGATGGCCGTGGTCATCCTCGTGCTGAGCATGGTGCGGGTGGGCTCGCTGCAGAACATCGCGCTGCTGCTGTGGCTCGTGGTGATCGTGATGATCGTGGTCGACTCGATCGGCATCGCGATCCGCCTGAAGAAGCAGCTGGCCGCCCGCTTCCCCGACGTGCCCAAGAAGGGCGCGGTCGCCTACGCGCTGATGCGTACTCTCCAGATGCGTCGCCTCCGGCTGCCGAAGCCGCAGGTCAAGCGCGGAGAGCGGCCCTGAGCGCGACATCGTTCTCCGGAGGCGCGGCGGATGCCTGGCTGAGCAAGCTGGGCGGGCTGCGTGATGTCGTACGACAGGAGCTGGTGGCCCGGCAGCTCGACGAGCAGATAGCCGGCCGGTTCCCGGTCGGGCAGCGGTTGCGGGTGCTCGACGTCGGAATGGGCCAGGGCACGCAGGCGCTGCGGCTGGCCAGGGCCGGGCATCAGGTGACCGGCCTCGAGCAGGACGCGAAGATGCTCGCCGTGGCCCGGGAGGCGCTGGCCGCCGAGCCCGAGGGCATCCGGAGCCGGGTGCGGCTCATCGAGGGCGACGGCCGCGAGACGGGCGTGCACTTCCTGCCTGGCAGCTTCGACGTGGTGCTGTGCCACGGCGTACTCATGTACGTCGAGGAGCCGGACCCGCTCCTCGCGGGGCTGGCGCGGATGCTGGCCCCGGGCGGGCTGCTCTCGCTGCTGGTGCGCAACGCCGACGCGCTGGCCATGCGGCCGGGCCTGTCCGGCGACTGGACGGCGACCCTGGCCGCGTTCGACACGGACGCCTACGTCAATCGGCTCGGCCTCGCCGTCCGCGCGGACCGGCTCGCCACGCTGACGTCGACGCTCGCGGGGATCGGGGCGGCGTTGCACGCCTGGTACGGCGTGCGGGTCTTCACGGACACGGCGCCCGACGGGACCCCCGTCCCCGAGGACGTGGAAACTCTCCTGGCCGCCGAGGAGCGGGCCGGGCGGACGGACCCCTATCGCCGGGTGGCGGCCCTGCTGCATCTCTGCGGCGTACGCGGCTGATCGATCCCTGCGGCGTACAAGACCGATCGCTGCCTGATCGCCCCCTGTTCGGCCCTGCACCGCGAGCCGGAGCAGAGCCGCGAAAGGGACACTCGGGACATGGCTGCCACCCGTGCCCCCGTGTCGCGTCCGCTGCTCCCCATAACCGCCCTCGTCATCACCGCCCTCGCCTGCGCCGCCGCCCTGCTCTCCGGCTGTTCCGACGCCGGGGCACCCGCTAAGAAGGACGGGACGAAGGACGGGACGACGCAGGCGGTCGTCCCGCTCGCGGCCGACGACCTGCAGAACGCGTACCTGAAGGTGATCAAGAACGTCCTGCCCTCGGTGGTGCAGATCCAGGCGAGCGACGAACTGGGCTCGGGGGTGGTGTACGACGGCCAGGGACACATCGTCACCAACGCGCACGTGGTCGGGAGCGAGAAGACGTTCAGGGTGACGACGGCCAACAGCCAGAACGTGCTGACGGCCAAGCTCGTGTACACCTACCCGGGCCAGGACCTCGCCGTCATCAAGCTGGACAAGGTGCCGAGCGGGCTGAAGGCGGCCACCATCGGGAACTCGGAGAAGGTCGAGGTCGGCCAGATCGTGCTGGCGATGGGCTCGCCGCTCGGGCTGTCGTCCAGCGTGACCCAGGGCATCGTGTCGGCGACCGGGCGCACCGTCAGCGAGGGCAGCGCCGACGGCGGGACGGGGGCCACCATCGCCAACATGGTGCAGACGTCGGCCGCGATCAACCCGGGCAACAGCGGCGGCGCGCTCGTCGACCTGAACGGGCAGGTCATCGGCATTCCCACGCTGGCCGCGACGGACCCGAGCCTCGGGGGCGGCACGGCGCCCGGTATCGGATTCGCGATCCCCGCCTCGATGGTGCGGACGATCGCCGACCAGATCATCAGGACCGGCAAGGTCACCGACTCGGGACGGGCGGCGCTCGGCATCACCGGCCGTACCGTGCTCGACGAGACCTATACGCCCGCGGGTGTCGCCGTGGTCGAGGTGAAGCCCGGCGGCGCGGCCGACACGGCGGGCATCCGGCCCGGCGACATCATCACCCGGATCGGCACGAACGACATCACCACCCTCACCTCGCTCGCCGAGGCGCTCGCGGCCGACAAGCCGGGCCAGCGGACGCGGGTGACCTTCGTCCGGGGCGCGGCCGAGCGGACGGTCGGCGTGCGGCTGGGCGAGCAGTAGGTACGGGGGTGAAGGCGACGGCGAGGGGTTGACGCACGGCGAACGGGGTTGCCGGGAGCGGTCCCGGCAACCCCGGCCGGCCTACTCCGGTTCGGCGTGCAGGCTCATCGGCCCGTAGATCTTCGTGCTGTCCTCGAAGAGGAACACCTGGTCCGCACCGCCCTCCAGGAGGTCCTTCCAGACCTCGCCGATCCAGGACTCCGCATCCCCCTGTGTGGTGAACTCCTCGGGCTGTACCGCGGGTTGGACCTCTGTCCCGTCGGACTTCTCGAACCGCCACGTCCATGCCGCCATGTACGCCTCCCAGGTGTGAGCACACTGCACAGCGGAAGCCGCACAAGATCCGGCTCCCGTCCGAAGCCTAGGCGCTGAGCCGGGTGCGGAACAGAAGATCGCGAGTCGCGGCACGCGTCGCGGGTCGTGAACGGCCCCGCGCGCCTACGGGCGCTGTACCCGAACGCGCGCCACCCACGGTGACACGGGAAAATCAGGGCGTGGAACTGACTCTGCTCGGCACCGGCGCCCCCGAGGGCCTGCCCCGTCCCGACTGTCCCTGTGCGGCCTGTGCGAGTGCGCTCGGCGAGGACGCGCGGGCGGCCACCGCGCTGCTCGTGGACGGCACCCTGCTGCTCGACCTCACGCCTGGGGCCGCGTTCGCCGCGGCGCGCGCCGGGCACTCGCTGGGCGGTGTACGGCAGGTGCTGCTCTCGCATCCGCACGACGGGCCCGCCGTCGAGGTGCCGGCCGGGCTCCCGCAGCCCGTACGGGTTCCCGACGGCAGCGAGCTGGCGCTGCTGACCGGACACCGGGTGCGGGCGGTGCCGATGGACTCGCCCGGCACGGGGTACGCGGTGACCGGACCGGACGGACAGCGGCTGCTGTATCTGCCGCCGGGCGCGGCGCCCGCGGGACTTGAGGAGAACGGCGACTCGTACGCCATGGTGGTCGCCGATGTGGTGGGGCGGCCGGACGCCCTGGCGAAGTTGCGCGCGGTCGGGGCCGTCGGGCCGACGACGGACGTGATCGCGGTCCACCTCGACCACGACGTGCCGCCGGGCCCCGAACTGCGGCGGCGGCTCGCGGCGGCGGGCGCGCGGGCGGTGCCGGACGGGACGACGCTGGACGTGGGCGTCTACGAGGACGTACCCGACGTACCGCGCCGCACCCTCGTGCTCGGCGGGGCGCGCTCGGGCAAGTCGGTGGAGGCGGAACGGCGTCTGGAGTCCTTCCCCGGGGTGCTGTACGTGGCGACGGGCGGGTCCCGGGGCGGGGACAACGAGTGGGCGTCGCGCGTGCACGTCCACCGTGAGCGGCGGCCCGGCTCCTGGCGCACGGTGGAGACCTGCGACCTGGTGCCGCTCCTGGAGGGCTCCGGGCCTCCCCTCCTGGTCGACTGCCTCTCCCTCTGGCTCACGGACGCGATGGACTCCGTGAACGCGTGGGACGACGCGGAGTGGGCCGGCGGCGGCGAACGCGCGCTGCGCGCCCGCGTCGAGGAACTCACCTCCGCCGTCCGCAACACGCGCCGCACCCTCGTCGCCGTCTCCAACGAGGTCGGCTCCGGCATCGTCCCCGCCACCGCCTCCGGGCGCCGCTACCGCGACGAACTCGGCCGCCTGAACGCGGGGTTCGCGGCGGAGTGCGAGCACGTGCTGCTGGTGGTGGCGGGGCAGGCGCTGGCATTGCGGGGCTGACCGGAGCCGACCGGGGCCGACCAGTGCTGACCGGGCCTCAGGATTGTCTGCGGGCGATGATCCGGAAGGCGTTCGAGAAGCGGGTGCGGCGGAAGACCGGGGCCATCGCGTGGTCCAGGGCGGAGGCCGAGGCGAGCAGCGGGACGCTCGCCCGGGCCAGGACCGCGTGCAGGGTGCGCTGGAACGAGGTCGGCGGGGTGGGGCGCCAGGGAGCGTCGAGGTCGGGCAGGACCCGGCCGAGGGCCAGCGCGAGGGCGCCGGCGAGGTCGTACGGGATGTGCGGTTCGCGGCGGTCCGTCGCGACGATCTCGCAGCCGAGGGACTCCAGTTCGCCCAGCAGGTTGGACAGCGGCATCAGGTGCAGATGGCGCGGCTGGCCGTACGACACCCACCACCTGCCCAGCAGCGCGCCGAACGCGCAGTCGGGGTCCGGCACTTCGACGAGGAGGTGACCGCCGGGCCGCAGGACCGTCAGGGCGGCGCGCAGTTCCTCGCGCGGGTCGCGGGTGTGCTCCAGATGGTGGAACATGCTCACGACGTCGTAGCGGGCGCTCAGCCGCCCGATGATCCGGGGGTCGGTGAGCCGGCCTCGGTGGGCCTCCTCGATGTGCCCGGCCGCCCGTGCCTTCTCGACCCGCCGGGTGGGGTCGAGGCCGTCGAAGGACGTGTACGGGTGGACCTCCCGGGCGACGGCCGGGAAGTGCCCGTGCCCGGTGCCGACGTCGAGCCAGCTCTCCGGCTCGGCGTGGCGGAGCAGGGCGCGGGCGGCGGCCCGGTGGCGCCCTCTGCTGCCGCGGGCGCCCAGGAGCCGGTCGGTGAGGCCGTCGAGTCCCTCGTGGAAGTCCCGGTGGTAAAAGGCCAGCCCCTCCGCGCTGAGCCGGGGGTTCTGGAAGGCGTGGGAGCAGTCCGCGCACTCGTCGACGACGAAGGTGCCGGGCTTGCGCTGCACCTGGTCCGGCGTCCGCAGCCGGGTGCGCAGCCGCTTCGAGCCGCACCAGGGGCAGTCCTCCCGGCGCGGTTCGTGGAACCGGTCGGTGCCTTGGGCGAGTTCGGCCGCGTAGGCGGCGCGGCGCTCGGCGCTCGGGGGTGGCGTGGGGGGCATGGACGCTCCTGGGGACGGCAGGGTGGGGGGACGGCGGGGCACGCGAGCGAGCCGTAGGACAATCCGACACAAACGGTACGTAGCGGATCGTGATCCGGGGCGCAACGACGTGGCGCGGACGTGTTCGATCGCTGCCGGTACTGTTCGGCGAATGAGCTCGCTTAATCTCGACGACTTCACCGATCTGATCGAGCGCCCCGACGGAGGCGTGCGCCGGGACGCCGAGGCGCGCCGGGAACGCCAGATCGTGCCGCCCGGGGCGCTGGGCCGCCTCGACGAACTGGGTGAGTGGCTGGCGGCGGCGCAGTCCGCGGTGCCGGTGCGGCCGATCGAGCACCCGCGTGTGGTGCTGTTCGCGGGCGACCACGGGGTCGCCGGACTCGGTGTGTCGGCGCGGCCCGCGGGCACCGCCGACCAGTTGGTGCGGGCGGTCCTGGAGGGCGCGAGCCCCGCGGCGGTGCTGGCGCGCCGGCTCGGCGTGCCGGTACGGGTCGTCGACATGGCGCTGGACTGCGATCCGCAGGAGCTGCCCGCGGAGGTCGCAGGGCATCGGGTGCGGCGCGGGTCGGGGCGGATCGACGTCGAGGACGCGCTGACCCCGGAGGAGGCCGAGGCCGCGTTCCGGGCGGGGGTCGCGGTCGCGGACGAGGAGGCGGACTCCGGTACGGATCTGGTGGTGCTCGGCGATGTGAGCGTCGGCGGGACCACCGCGGCGGCCGTGCTGGTCGCGGCGCTGTGCGGGACCGACGCGTCCGTGGTCACCGGGCGGGGCGGGCGGCCCATCGACGACCTCGCGTGGATGCGCAAGTGCGCGGCCGTGCGGGACGCCTTGCGGCGGGCTCGGCCGGTGCTCGGGGATCAGCTGCAGCTGCTCGCGGTGGTGGGCGGCGCCGATCTCGCGGCGATGACGGGGTTCTTGTTGCAGAGCGCGGTGCGGAAGATGCCGGTGATCCTCGACGGGGTCGTCTCGGCCGCGTGTGCCCTCGTGGGGCAGCGGGTCGCCTTCCGGGCGCCGGACTGGTGGCTGGCCGGCCAGAACAGCGGCGAGCCGGCCCAGGCGAAGGCCCTGGACCGCATGGCCCTCGAACCCCTCCTCGACCACGGCGTCACGGTCGGCGAGGGCGCGGGAGCCCTCCTCGCCCTCCCCCTCGTCCAGGCCGCCGCCGCCCTCTCCGCCGAACTCCCGGAAACTCCGACTCCCGAGCCCGACCCCGCACCTGAGGCCGAGCCCGAGCCCGAGGTCTCCGACCAGAACGAGTGAACGGCCTCGCCCTCGAACGGCGTCCACCCCGAGGCTTTTAGGGGCGCAGGGAACTGCGCGACCAGCCCCCACCGGCCCGCAACCAAAGAACTAGGAGCGAAACCCACCCCGCAACAAATCCCCGGCCCGCATCACCCGTACCGCCCCTCCCCCGCACGACGCACCCCGCCCCATATCATCGCCCTTTATGGGAGATGCCCGAATTGCCGCTGATCAGGAGCGGGTCCCGGCCCGTCAGGGTGAAGGGGACCACCTGTCCACGGCGTCCCGCAGAGCCGCCGCCTTCGCGGTCTGGTACCTGCGGGCCGTCGCGTTCATCAACTTCCTCAGCGCCGCGTGGGTGTCGCTCGGGCAGGACGTACGGCGCCACAACACCGAGAACCTCTTCACCCCGTACCTGCTGACGGCGGGATTCGCGTCGGGTGTGTTCACCATGTTCCTGGCCATCACGATGCGTCGCCGCAAACGGGCCGCGTGGATCCTGAACTTCGTGCTCAGCGGACTGTTCCTGATGCTGTTCGCCGTCGCGATGACGTTCCCGGAGATCCGCCAGTACGCCCAGAACTGGGTCTCCATCGCCCTGACCGCCGCCTTCGTCGTCTCGCTCGTGATCGGTCGCCGGGAGTTCTACGCGAAGGGCGACCGGTCGAACCCCAAGCTCGCCGCGGCCGTCGCCGTCGGCGGACTGCTCGTCGCCTCCCTGCTCGCCGCGCTGCTGGTGACGGTCACCAACAGCGCGCAGGACGCCTACCGTTCGACCTTCTGGGACCGCTGGCGCTACGGCGCCCTGCGACTGGTCTCCGTCGCCGCCGACGACTCCCGCTTCCGCGGCCTGGAGATCGCCAACTGGGTCAACGTCACCATCAACGTGCTCAGCACCCTGCTGGTCCTCGCCGTGTTCTACGCCGCCTTCCGCTCCCGCCGCGCCGTCGACCCGCTCACCGAGGACGACGAGAAACGGCTGCGCACCCTGCTCGACCGGCACGGCGACCGCGACTCGCTGGGCTACTTCGCGCTGCGCCGGGAGAAGAGCGTGATCTGGTCGCCGACGGGCAAAGCCGCGGTCGCGTACCGCGTCGTCGGAGGGGTCTCGCTGGCCTCCGGCGACCCGATCGGCGACCCGGAGGCGTGGCCCGGCGCCATCGAGCCCTGGCTCGCCGAGGCCCGCGCGCACGGCTGGATCCCGGCGGTGATGGGAGCGAGCGAGGAGGCGGGGACCGTCTACTCACGGCACGGGCTCGACGCCCTCGAACTCGGTGACGAGGCGATCGTCGAGACCGCCGAGTTCACCCTCGAGGGACGCGCCATGCGCACGGTCCGGCAGGCCTACAACCGGGTCAAGCGGGCCGGGTACGAGGTGCGCATCCGGCGGCACGAGGACATCCCGGCCGACGAGATGGAGTACCTCCTGCGACGTGCCGACGACTGGCGGGACGGGGCCACCGAGCGCGGGTTCAGCATGGCGCTCGGACGGCTCGGCGACCTGGGCGACGGGCAGTGCGTGATGCTGGAATGCACCGACGGAGAGGGGGAGTTGCGGGCGCTGCTGTCCTTCGTGCCGTGGGGGCCGCAGGGGCTCTCGCTCGATCTCATGCGGCGTGACCGGGACGCCGAGAACGGGCTGATGGAGTTCATGGTGATCGAACTCCTGCGCCGCGCCCAGGAGATCGGGATCACCCAGGTCTCGCTCAACTTCGCCATGTTCCGTTCCGTCTTCGAACGAGGTGGACGCCTCGGTGCCGGGCCGGTCCTGCGGCTGTGGCGTTCCCTGCTCAGCTTCTTCTCACGCTGGTGGCAGATCGAGTCGCTGTACCGGGCCAACGCCAAGTACCGGCCGATCTGGGAACCCCGGTTCCTGCTCTTCGAGAAGAGCGCGGACCTGCTGCGCATCGGCCTCGCGGCCGCGCGCGCCGAGGGGTTTCTCGAAGCACCCGGACTGCCGAAGTGGCTGCACCGCAGGCACCTGGAGTCGCACCGATGAGGGTGGCCGGACAGACGGGGAGAGCCTGCCGGACGGGGACCGGGACGGCAGGACGGATGGGGACCGCTGCATGAACACCCTCGCCCGCCTCGCCCGCGCCGAATGGGGACTGCTGTACGTCACCGTGCGCGAGGCACTCGCCGGACAGCGATGGCGGGCGATGCCGGTGACGCTCGGGGCCGTCTGTCTGACGGCCATCCTCCAGTTCGTGCAGAACCAGCCCTGGGGCTTCCAGTTCGTGCAGGACATCGGCTCCGTGCGGGCCGAGGAGCCGCTCTGGCTGGCCCTGCTGCGCACCCCGCTCTCCCTGTTCGTGCCGGCCCTCGACCTGCCGGTGTGGGGCGCGCTGCTGCAACTTCTCATCGTGTTCGGGATCGCCGAGATCTGTCTGGGCTGGTGGCGGATGCTCGTCATCGCGTACGCCGCCACACTGGCCGGCACGCTCTACGCGCGCGTGGCGATCTCACTGAGCCCGGGCAACCCGCTGGGGCTGCCCGTGACGGACGCGCAGGTCGTGGACACCGGGCCCTCGGCGGCCGTGGTCGGTCTCGCCGTCTTCGTCGCCTGGCGCTATCGCGCCTACTGGACGGGGTGGGGGGTGGTCGCGGCGATGGTGATCGAGGTGGCGTTCAAGGGGAACCTCGCGGGCAAGGAGCACATCGCCGCGCTCGCCGCGGTCTTCGTGCTGTACGGGATCTCGATCCTGCGTCACCGCCACCACCACCGCCACCGTCGCCTTCACCGGCGGCCGGGCAGGGGCCGGACGGGATCCGGTTTTCCGCCGATCCAGTCCTGAAGTTTGCGGCGCGGGCCGAACCAGCGGCGGTCGTGGTGGTAGGCGCGCAGCATCGACCTGGCCCGGGCGCGCGGCCTGCGGCGGTAGAAGCGCTTGGCCCACGGGGAGACCGGGCGGGCCAGCCGGACGGCGCCGATGAGGGCCACGAACGGGACGATCACGCCGAAGATCGCCATGCGGGCCTTGCCCTTGCTCAGGGCGAGCAGGGCGAAGAGGAAGTTCACGGCGACGCTCAGGATGACCCCGCCCCGGTCCTGGAGTTCCTCCTGGGTCATGTCGTTGACCCCGAACGGCAGGAACCCGCCGAGCACCAGGCCGACGAGGGCCGCCGTGACCAGGACGACCTCGACGCTCTTGCGGCCCTCCTCGCTCCAGTACACGTCGTCGAGGTGCAGGATCAGCGCGAACTCGTCGAGCACCAGCCCGGCTCCCATCCCGAACACCACCGCGAACAGGGCGGCGCCGAAGCCGCCGTGCCGGGAGCTGGCCACCGCGCCGAAGCCGCCGATCACGGTCAGGACGACACCGGGCACGACGTGGTGGATGTGCAGACCGCCCGCCTTGACGTTGCCGAACGGACCCTTGCCCGCGCGGATGAGGCGGACGATGACACGGGTGATCACAAAGGTCAGCACGAAGGAGGCGAGTGCCAGCAGAAGCGGCAGCTTTCCCGGTTCGATGATGTTCCTCTGCAACCAATGACCCATATTGCGCACTTTATCCGCGGCTCTCACGCCCGGCCGCCGCACCCGTCCTCGGTCGGCCCGCAACCTCCCCGGGTACCCTGCGCCGGTGTCCAGGACCCCTCTCCCCCACGGCCTCCGCTTCGCCTTCGGCACCCTGACCGTGCTCCCCGTCACGGTCACCCGCTGGGACCGTGAGGCGGCGCGCGGCGGAATGCTGTGCGCCCCCGTCGCCGGGCTGGTCGTCGGGGCGGGCGCGGCCCTGGTGGGCGTGACGCTGCTCGCGATGGGCGCGGGCCCGCTGCTGGCCGCCGTCGCCACCGCCGCCGTACCGGCCGCGCTCACCCGTGGTCTGCATCTCGACGGGCTCGCCGACACCGCGGACGGCCTCGGCAGCGGCAAGCCCGCCGAGGACGCGCTGCGCATCATGAAGCAGTCCGACATCGGCCCGTTCGGCGTGATCACCCTGCTCTTCGTGCTGCTGGCGCAGGTCGCCGCGCTCTTCCAGGCCTACGAGGCCTCGTGGGCGCGGGGTGTGCTCGCGGCCGTCGTCTCGGCGACCGCGGCCCGTCTCGCCCTCACCCTGGCCGCGCGCACCGGGGTGCCCCCGGCCCGCCCCGAGGGCCTGGGTGCCGCGGTCGCGGGCACGGTGCCCGTGCGCGGCGCCCTGCTGGTGACCCTCGCCGTCACCGTCGCGGCGGCCGGCGCCGGCGCGCTCCTCGGCACGTACGACCTCGTACGCGCCCCCCTGGCCGTCCTCGCCGCCTGCGCGACCGCCGAACTGCTCCTGCGTCACTGCACCCGCCGCTTCGGCGGCATCACGGGCGACGTCTTCGGCGGCCTCGCCGAGACGGCGGCGACCACCGCCCTCGTGGCGCTCTCCCTCGGCTGAACTTCCAGCGAGCGTAGGAATGAGCGAAACCCGGCGGCGCGCGTAGGCTCGTCCCGAGTATGTGCCACCCAGGTAAAGACACTCCCTGAGGCCGGATCTAGGGTCATTCGTCAGGGCCCGGTCGACCCATCCCTACTCGGCCGCAGCAAAACAATGGAAGCGAGATCTCACCACAGTGACTGCTCTGACTCTCAGCACCGCCGCGGCGTCCGGCCTGCGGGCCGACGCGATCGTCGTCGGTGTCGCGAAGGGCGCCAAGGGCCCGGTCGTCGCACCGGGTGCCGAGGCCGTGGACAAGGCGTACGACGGCGCACTCGCCGGGATCCTGGAGACCCTCGGCGCATCCGGCGGCGAGGGCGAGGTGACGAAGCTGCCCGCGCCGACCGGCTTCAAGGCGCCCGTCGTCGTGGCCGTCGGACTGGGAGCCGTCCCGGAGAAGGACGACACGTTCAGCGCCGAGGCGCTGCGCCGCGCGGCCGGTGCCGCGGCCCGCGCGCTCGCCGGTGCCAAGAAGGCCGTCTTCGCCCTGCCGATCACCGACGCCGCCGACGCGGGCGTCCTGGCTGAGGGCGCGGCGCTCGGCGCGTACGCCTTCGACGCCTACAAGGAGAACGGCAAGAACGGCAAGGACGCGAAGAACGGCAAGGCCCCGCTCGCCGAGGTCACCCTGCTCGGCGGCAAGCCCCGGGACGCGGCGTACAAGGCGGCCCTCGCGCGTGCCACCGCCGTGACCGAGGAGCTCAACCGCGCCCGCGACCTCATCAATACCCCGCCGAACGACCTCTACCCCGAGGCCTTCGCCGCCGTCGCCACCGCCGCCGGCAAGGAGCACGGCATCAAGGTGCAGGTGCTGGACGAGAAGGCCCTGGCGAAGGGCGGCTACGGCGGCATCCTCGGCGTCGGCGCGGGCTCGGCCGCCGCTCCCCGCCTGGTGAAGCTGTCGTACACCTCGCCGAAGGCGACCAAGCACCTCGCGTTCGTCGGCAAGGGCATCACCTACGACTCGGGCGGCATCTCCCTCAAGCCCGCCGGGCACAACGAGACGATGAAGTGCGACATGAGCGGCGCGGCGGCGGTCTTCGCCGCCGTGGTCGCCGCGGCGCGCCTGGGCCTCGAGGTCAACGTCACCGGCTGGCTGGCGCTCGCCGAGAACATGCCCTCCGGTTCCGCCACCCGCCCCGGTGACGTGCTGCGCATGTACAGCGGCAAGACCGTCGAGGTCCTCAACACCGACGCCGAGGGCCGTCTCGTGCTCGCCGACGCGCTGTGGAAGGCGTCCGAGGAGAAGCCGGACGCGATCATCGACGTGGCGACGCTGACCGGCGCGATGGTGCTCGCGCTCGGCAACCGCACCTTCGGCGTGATGGCCAACGACGACGCGTTCCGTACGGCGATCGTCGAGGCCGCGGAGGAGGTCGGCGAGGAGTCCTGGCCGATGCCGCTGCCGGAGCACCTGCGCAAGGGGATGGACTCCCCGACCGCCGACATCGCCAACATGGGTGAGCGGATGGGCGGCGGGCTGGTCGCCGGTCTGTTCCTGAAGGAGTTCGTGGGCGAAGGCATCACCTGGGCGCACCTGGACATCGCCGGGCCCGCGTTCAACGAGTCCGGCCCGTTCGGCTACACGCCGAAGGGTGGCACGGGGTCTGCGGTGCGGACGCTGGTGCGACTCGCCGAGCTGACCGCCGCGGGCGATCTCGGCTAGAGGTGCTTCACGGCCGCGGGTGAAGCGCGGCCGGTCGCGCGGTACCTCCGTGCCCCCTGTCGGGGCGCGGAGGTACCCCCTGTATTCGGACAGTGCGACTTCTCACACACCGGCCCGGCGTCTCGAACGCTCCGGACAAGTGCGAAGATGGGTTCTCGGCAGGACAGGGCCCCCACCACAGGGCCGAAGAAGAGCGGCCGGACACCAGCCGCCGACCGGTCACTGGAGACCGGCGTGGCGCACATGCATGGAGGACGTGACGTGGCGAACGACGCCAGCACCGTTTTCGACCTAGTGATCCTCGGCGGTGGCAGTGGCGGTTACGCCGCGGCGCTCCGCGGGGCGCAGCTGGGCCTGGACGTCGCCCTGATCGAGAAGGACAAGGTCGGAGGCACCTGCCTGCACCGGGGATGCATCCCCACCAAGGCCCTGCTGCACGCGGGCGAGATCGCCGACCAGGCCCGCGAGAGCGAGCAGTTCGGCGTCAAGGCCACCTTCGAGGGCATCGACGTCCCGGCCGTCCACAAGTACAAGGACGGGGTCATCTCGGGCCTGTACAAGGGTCTGCAGGGTCTCATCGCGTCCCGCAAGGTGACGTACATCGAGGGTGAGGGCCGACTGTCCTCCCCCACCTCGGTCGACGTGAACGGCCAGCGCATCCAGGGCCGCCACGTGCTGCTCGCGACCGGCTCCGTGCCGAAGTCGCTGCCGGGCCTGGTCATCGACGGCAACCGGATCATCTCCTCCGACCACGCGCTGGTCCTGGACCACGTCCCGCAGTCCGCGATCGTGCTCGGCGGCGGCGTCATCGGCGTCGAGTTCGCCTCCGCGTGGAAGTCCTTCGGCACCGACGTGACGGTGATCGAGGGCCTCAAGCACCTCGTCCCGGTCGAGGACGAGAACTCCTCCAAGCTTCTTGAGCGCGCGTTCCGCAAGCGCGGCATCAAGTTCAACCTGGGCACCTTCTTCTCGAAGGCCGAGTACACCCAGGACGGTGTCAAGGTCACCCTCGCCGACGGCAAGGAGTTCGAGGCCGAGGTCCTGCTCGTCGCCGTCGGCCGCGGCCCGGTCTCGGCCGGTCTCGGCTACGAGGAGCAGGGCGTCGCGATGGACCGCGGCTATGTCCTGGTCGACGAGTACATGCGGACGAACGTCCCGACCATCTCCGCCGTCGGTGACCTGGTCCCGACGCTCCAGCTCGCGCACGTCGGCTTCGCCGAGGGCATCCTGGTGGCGGAGCGTCTGGCCGGCCTCAAGACCGTTCCGATCGACTACGACGGCGTGCCCCGGGTGACGTACTGCCACCCCGAGGTCGCCTCCGTGGGCATCACCGAGGCCAAGGCCAAGGAGATCTACGGCGCGGACAAGGTCGTCGCCCTGAAGTACAACCTCGCGGGCAACGGCAAGAGCAAGATCCTCAACACCGCGGGCGAGATCAAGCTCGTCCAGGTGAAGGACGGTGCCGTGGTCGGCGTCCACATGGTCGGCGACCGCATGGGCGAGCAGGTCGGCGAAGCTCAGCTGATCTACAACTGGGAGGCGCTGCCTGCCGAGGTCGCCCAGCTCATCCACGCCCACCCGACGCAGAACGAGGCAATGGGCGAAGCCCACCTGGCCCTCGCGGGCAAGCCGCTGCACTCGCACGACTGATCCAGTCCCCGGCTGATTTCAGTCATCGCGTCGCCCCTGGGCGCGACGACGACCACAGACTTCCGCACCATTCGTAAGGAGCAACAGAAACCATGGCGGTTTCCGTAACCCTTCCGGCGCTCGGTGAGAGCGTCACCGAGGGCACTGTCACTCGCTGGCTGAAGGCCGAGGGCGAGCGCGTCGAGGCCGACGAGCCGCTGCTCGAGGTGTCGACCGACAAGGTCGACACCGAGATCCCCTCCCCCGCCGCCGGTGTCCTCGCCTCCATCAAGGTCGCCGAGGACGAGACGGTCGAGGTCGGCGCCGAGCTGGCCGTCATCGACGACGGCACGGGCGCGCCCGCCGCCGCCCCGGCTCCGGCCGCCGAGCCCGTGGCCGCCCCGGCCCCGGCTCCGGCCGCTCCCGCCCCGGTCGCCGAGGCCCCCGCGGCTCCGGCCGCCCCGGCCCCCGCCGCCGCTCCGGCCGCTCCGGCCGGTGGCGCCTCCGGTACCGACGTCGTGCTGCCCGCGCTGGGCGAGTCGGTCACCGAGGGCACCGTCACCCGCTGGCTGAAGGAGGTCGGCGAGGAGGTCGCGGAGGACGAGCCGCTGCTCGAGGTCTCCACGGACAAGGTCGACACCGAGATCCCCGCGCCGGTCGCCGGCGTGCTGCTGGAGATCGTGGTCGGCGAGGACGAGACCGCCGAGGTCGGCGCGAAGCTCGCCGTCATCGGTGCCCCGGGCGCGGCCCCGGCCGCCGCTCCGGCTCCCGCGGCTCCGGCCCCCGCCGCTGCCGCCCCGGCCCCGGCCGCCCCCGCGGCTCCGGCGCCCG
>NZ_JAGXJM010000338.1:0-264 GCF_019091445.1 Streptomyces sp. GbtcB7 | reverse complement strand
CGCATGACCACGGGCTTGCGCAAGAGCCCCGAGCCGGTTTTCGCCGCCTGTTACTGTCATCGGACCGGGGGCACCCGCATCCTCCGGCGCGCCACCACTCCGGGGAGTTCGAGCATGACCGAGCAGCTGACCTTCATCGTCTATGCGAGCCGTGCGGCCGAGCCCTTCGATCACGACGACCTCGTCGACCTCCTGAGCCAGAGCCGCGTGAACAACTCCCGCGACGGCATCACGGGGATGCTGGTCTACCGCGTCCTCGACTTC
>NZ_JAGXJM010000337.1:0-265 GCF_019091445.1 Streptomyces sp. GbtcB7 | reverse complement strand
GACCGGCGCCCCCAGGTGAAACCGATGCCCCCGTGGGCCTGCAGGGCGCCGGCCGCGAATTTTTATGAATTTTTGGTATGAGATGAACACTTGAAAAAATGAGGATTTGATTTCACATGAATATCTTGATCCTAACAATTGGTATCTTGATTCTTGTGAAAATTGAAGCATGATTTAAGGAAACTCTTTTATCATTTTTAACTTCATTCAAAGTTAGTTTTCAATGGATTTTCCACCTTACTCTCCTTCTTCATGCAAAGTTTTT
>NZ_JAGXJM010000336.1:0-265 GCF_019091445.1 Streptomyces sp. GbtcB7 | reverse complement strand
CATGTCTTTAAAGAAGTAAGTCAATGCCCTGCTCTTCAATGGTAGGAGAAGGAAAATGGTTCCAGTTGCACCAAAGACATTAAGATTATTCCAAATAATTCTCCGCCAAAGTGAACAGAGACCTACTACAAGGGAAGAATTATGACGAAGAAGACATGCCTGGGGTGGAGTGGGAGTGAAGGAACGATTATGAAGAAGAGAGCTGTGGTGATGGGCTGCAAGTATCCGCGCATTGCCGATGCTATAGATGTATCGAACGACCGTG
>NZ_JAGXJM010000335.1:0-265 GCF_019091445.1 Streptomyces sp. GbtcB7 | reverse complement strand
GCCCGCACGCCTCGGCACGCTGCCTTCGTCCTCCCACTGGTCGACATCGTCGCGATCGGGTTCCTCACCCTCAGCGAACCGAGCCTCGGCTACCTGTGGGTGTTCCCGATCGCCTGGGTCGCGACCTACTACGGATCGGCCGAGATCGACCTCGCCATCAGCGCCGTCGCGATCATGAGCCTCGCCGACCCGTCACACTGGGGCTTCTCGCCCGACGTGATCGTCGACCTGCTGATCATCCTGCTGGCGCTCGCGTTCCTCGCCA
>NZ_JAGXJM010000334.1:0-265 GCF_019091445.1 Streptomyces sp. GbtcB7 | reverse complement strand
ATGAAGGCGGGAAGTAGATAATAAAACCACATCGTCCTCTTCCTTTCTCCTCAAAGACCTCTCGTCTTCCTAAGCCATTCTGTCTATCTGCCTCTCGCTCTTCCCCCCTCCATTGGCACTTGGAATTGAGGTAGTAAAGCAATAGCTTGATCTGCCAAAATCTTGACTTCTTCGGGCCAAAGACTTGGTTTCTTGGTTGCAGGGAGTCGGGCATGGAGTTATTTGAGGGAGCGAGCACAGTCCGCCTGCGGAGCATCCACAACAC
>NZ_JAGXJM010000333.1:0-265 GCF_019091445.1 Streptomyces sp. GbtcB7 | reverse complement strand
CTAGAAGTAATAATAAATAGACTATTCATAAATTTCATCCTATTCAAATAAGAAATCCAACCAAAGCCGGCTATACCCCGCAAGGCGATTCGGTTAATTAATTCACTTGACACGTTCTTGTGTGAGTTGGACTATCTGGATTAATGCCTATGCTTGACGTAGTGCAATGCTGTCATGTATAAAAGACTTGATCAAAGATCAGAAGATTTGGGGCTCTTGAAATCGGTGTTGATGTATACGTATATAATCCTATCCACATCATTCA
>NZ_JAGXJM010000332.1:0-265 GCF_019091445.1 Streptomyces sp. GbtcB7 | reverse complement strand
ATTGAGCTTGGATACTCTTGATGGTATACAATCCTTGATACTTCCTGTTAGGTACTTTTTGCATGTTATAGCTTACGCATATGTAGTAAACCCACATCCTACCTCATAATTTTGAGCACAGATGATCATATTTTGAAATCAATTAAGCGGTAGCAACTTATAGATTAGTAAGCAGCAAGGTGCTTTGAGGGGAGGACAACACTGAGCAAGTTTCATGTTAGCTTATTCTTCTTTTAGTGATTTATATTACAGCAAATGCAATAAC
>NZ_JAGXJM010000331.1:0-265 GCF_019091445.1 Streptomyces sp. GbtcB7 | reverse complement strand
GCCCGCGAGTGGGAGCGCCGCCAGCACCGTGCGGGACCTGCTCGCGCGCTTGGTGGACGTAGGGGTCGCCGAGCGGGTCGGGCGCGCGTGGGCCGCGGTCGTCCGTCGCACCCGTGCGACGCCGCGCGCGGGTGATCGGCAGGCAGACCGGCCCACGGGGGGACGGCGCCGTGTCCTCCTCGTCGCGGCAGCCGTGGCCACGGCGGTCATCGTCGGGGGCGCCCTGTGGCCGTCAGGGGAAGGGGAGCGCCCGGCAGCGGCGGCC
>NZ_JAGXJM010000330.1:0-265 GCF_019091445.1 Streptomyces sp. GbtcB7 | reverse complement strand
CCGGGGTCCGTGGAGCCGACTCGAGTCGACGGGCTGATGGGCCTCCAAGTCCTGGCGGCGCATCTGACGAGAATCGCCCTGTCGGCTGTGTACGCGCCCCTGAAGCTCCTGCCCGTGCAGCGCAAGGTCGTCATGATCAGCCGCGAGCACCCGACCGTACCGGACGATTTCACCGACCTGGCCGCATCCCTCATGCGTCAGGACTCGGATGTGCGCGTGGTGATGCTCGTGCGGATGGTGCCCCCGGGGGTGATTCGCAAGATCC
>NZ_JAGXJM010000329.1:0-265 GCF_019091445.1 Streptomyces sp. GbtcB7 | reverse complement strand
GACAAGCATGACCATGAATTGTCAGAACTACTGAAGGGGTTTGCTCCCCCGCTGCTTCGTCGTTCATATGTGATAATAGTGAAGCACAGTGACGGATCTAGGACGCAAATTTTGTCCAGGCTAATTAGAGTAGCTAGAACGATTTTTTTTTTGTCACGTACTATTGTTATCAACATTTTGATTTCTGATCAAAATTATACTTAAATCATAATGAGATAAGAAAAATGGGGAAGAAAATAAGAAGGGAGTAATAGAAAATAAGAAA
>NZ_JAGXJM010000033.1:0-139163 GCF_019091445.1 Streptomyces sp. GbtcB7 | reverse complement strand
ATTCCTCGCCGGCCTCGACCTCATCCTCACCGGAATCACCACACACCAAAACCCCACCGACCCGACACCGCCGTAACCTACAACCTGTTCGGCTAGCGATCCTTCGTCGGCCATCCGATGGCGCGGAAGACAGCGACGGGGTCCAGGTAGTCCCGCCAATGCGTCACCCTGCGGTCCTTGACGGTGATCACGGAGACGAAGTGGTTGTCGTAGGCACGCCCGGTGCGGACTGCCCGTCCGTGCACCGCGTACTCCAGCACGACCACGGACGTCTGGGGATCCCGGTGGACAGCGAGCCCGTCCGCGCTGTGCAGGACCATGCCTTCGCCGTAGCCGCGGTACAGGTGGGCAACCGCGCGGCGTCCCTGAACCCGGCGCGGGTAGCCGGGTACGGAGATCACGTACTCGAAGACCACGTCCTCGGCCAGGAAGTCGAAGAAGTGCTCACCGTCGACGAGGCCCGCCAGCCCCTCTCGGATGATCCGGAAGAACGGATCCAGCGCTGCGAAGTCGGTGATGTCGTCGATGAACATGGTCACCCCGCCATCGGAGAGGCCCACGCGTGGACGCTGCGCCGGGCGAAGTCGTGGAAGGTGGCCGCGGGCCGGCCGGTGACCTTCTCGATGTCGTCGTTGGGCGTGGAACCGTTGCCGGAGATGACGCTGCCGGTCAGCCAGCGAAGCATCACGGCGTAGTCGGCAGGGACGAGTCCGGCAGCGACCGCGCCGTCGATCCATACGTCGGGGTCGATGTCGTGGTGCCTGACAGGTCGGCCGGTCACGGCGGCGATGGTGTCGGCGACTTCGTCGACGGTGAGGGCCTGCGGGCCGGTGGGCGCGTACTGCGCGCCGGCGTGGGCGTCGGGGGCGAGCAGCGTCTCGACGGCGACCGCGGCGATGTCGGCCGCGTCGACGAAGGCTTCCCTGCCGCCGCCGGCGGGGACCGTGATCACCCCGTCGACGACCGGTACGTGGGTGTCGCTGAAGTTCTGCATTACCCATGCGGGGCGCAGGATGGAGTGGGTGATGGCAGTGCGGGCGGTGAGGTCGGCCTCGACGGCCCTGATGTCGACCTCCGGTGGCGCCTGGTCGGCGCGGTAGGTGCTGAGATAGGTGACATGGCGTACCCCGGAGGCTTCGGCGAGGTCGAGGAAGGCGGCCACCTGGTCGGCGTAGGCGACCCGCAGAACGGGTGTCACGAGGTAGAGGCGGTCGACTCCGGCGAGGGCTGCGGCGTGGGTGGTCGGGTCGTCCCAGTCGAAGAACACGTCGGCGCCGTGGCGCGCCGCGCTGCGGGCGCTCAGCCCCCGCTGGGCGAGCGTCTTCGCCACGAGCGAGCCGGTCCGGCCGGTGCCGCCGAGGACGAGTGCGGTCTGCGGTGATCCAGTCATGGATCAATCGTGAGAGTGCGCCACGAGTGAATCAATGCGCGCATGACTCGTTCTTTTACGTCAGACGCTCAGGCCTTTGTCCCATGTGGTTGTCTCGCTGATACTGAGTGCGTGGACGTACTGCACGATCGCCTTGCGCGGGCACGCGCCTCCGGCGCAGTCTTCGCCCGGACGGTGGCCGAGCCGCCGTGGGGGCTGCGGCTGGCCGGATCGATCCAGCTGGCCGTGCACACCGTCGTCCGGGGGAGGGGATGGCTGTGGCTGGACGACCCCGGCAGCGCGGTGGAACTCGTGCCGGGGGAGGTGACGCTCGTCCGCGGTGGCCCCGATCACCACATCGGGCACGAGCCGGGCGCCGAGTGCCTCGAACCGGAGGACTTCCGGGCCCGGCACGCCTACGACGGGAGTTCCGAGGACCCGCGGGCGACGGTCTTCCTCTGCGGCGCCTACCGGTTCTCGGGCGACATCGGCAGCGGGCTGCTGGAGGCACTGCCGCAGGTGCTGACCCTGTCGGCGGCGGTCGGCGATCCGCTGCGAGAGGTGATCGCGCTGCTGTCGCACGAGCTGACCGCCTCCGAGCCCGGCCAGCCCACCGTGCTGGACCGGCTCCTCGATGTTCTTCTCGTGCTCGCCATCCGTAACGATTTCCGCCGCAGCTCGACCGCACCCCGTTGGTACCAGGCATCCGCGGATCCCCGGCTGAACGCCGCGCTGCAGGCCATCCACGAGAACGCCGGCCATCCCTGGTCGGTCCCCGAACTCGCCGCGATCAGCGGCCTGTCGCGCGCGGCTTTCGCACGGACCTTCCGCGACGCCCTCGGCCAGACTCCCATGCAGTACCTGACCGACTGGCGGATGGCTCTCGCCCGCGACCACCTGCGCACCGGCGAACTCGGCATGACACGTATCGCCCGCGCTGTCGGCTACAGCTCGCCCTACGCGTTCGCGGCGGCCTTCCGGCGACACCACGGCGAGCCGCCCGGGACGTGGCGGCAACGGGAGTCACTCCGCACGCAGGCAGGCTCCGGGAACGATCCCCACACCCACTGACACCCGCCCGCCTGTCCCTGCATGGCACCCGCCCGACTCTCCCCGCACCAGAACCAAGGCCCCGTTGGGCAAACTGCCGAGACGGAGTTCTCATATGGGCGTTGGCAGCGCCAGTTGGCCACCTCGGACGGACGGCGGGACCGAGCGCCCGAAGTCGTCGCCGTGACCGCGCTTGCGCGCGTCGGTCACAGACTCGTGAAGAGGTCGTCGAGCGGGGCCGGTACCTGTCCGGGGTCGAGGTTCTCGACCAGGAGATGCCCGTAGCGGATCTTGCGGCCCTTCTTCGTGCCGAGGAAGCGCCGCAACTGCTGCTGCCGGGGCCGACCGTGGTGTGCGGGCTGGTGCAGGAAGGTCTGCCAGGCCCGCAGGTCGCCCTCGGCCCGGATGATCTCCTCGACGCGCGCCGTGCCCAGCGCGCGGATGAGTTCGTCCTCCAGGTCCGCCACGCACACGAAGAAGCCCCGGTGCGGCGCCCGGGCCCGCTTCAGGCCGCGGTCGTAGAAGCGCTGCTCGCGCTCGTCGCACAGTCCCCTCAGGTGCAGGCCAAGACCGGGTGGCCCGAGAAGACCGGCGTAGTGGCCGACACTCATCGCTCCGCCCATCGATACGACGCACACCCCTTCGGCGGCCAGGTCCCGGCCACGCTGTGTGGCCAGCGCTTCGACGGCCGCGAGGTCACTCGGTCCTTCCAGCAGCACCGCCGTCCGCAGCCCCAGTTGCACAACCAGATCACTCGCCGGTCTGCCGGGACCGCCGGCCGCCCAGCGACTGACCGCGTCCCGGAATGCGCTCATGTCCGCCATGAAGCGAGTCTGCACTTCCACCGACCGGCACGGCACGGGAATATTCGACGGCCCCGCTCGACATGCCCGGAATTCTCGTCACCTGGGCCTGGTGATCCACCCCATCGCTTGCGGCACTGAGCCGGCGGCACCGAGCCGGCGGAGGCTCGGGGTGCCGACGTCGCCTGAGCCGGATGCTGAAGCAGGCGTCGGCGGCGGGGGGAACTCGGCGCTGCGGACGGGACGCTGGATTCCCGCGGGTGGCCACGCCGCATCGTCGCCATGATGCTCAGTCCGTCGTGTCGGGGCTGTGGGGGTTCTCGGGGCTGTCGGGTCGAGGATGCGAGGTCTGGCCTTTGCTGCCGGTTCGGTGGGCCACGTCCGCTGATCCGGCTTCAGGGAGCTGCCAGTTCGCCGTCATCGGCTGGTTGTGCCATGTCGTGCCTTGGCTACGGGGACACCGCTGCGGGTGCTGGATCCTTCGTGCCCACGCCGGTCGTACGGAAGCTGGTCCGGAATGCACCAGGTGTCACACCCAGGTGTCGCACAAACGCTCTGCGGAGCGACTCGGGTGAGCCGAACCCGGTGCGCCGTGCCACTACCGGCAGGGAGTCGTCACCCGTCTCCAGCAGCGCCTGGGCGGCTTCCAGTCTGACCTGCTCGACGTAGCGGCCTGGAGTGGTTCCCACCTCTTCGTCGAAGAGCCGGGTCACGTGCCGGACGCTGACGCCTGCTCTGCGGGCCATGGCCGTGAGGGTGTGGTTGGCCCCGGGGTTCTCGGCGACGGTGTCCAGGACCCGGCGGAGCATCTCCTGGCGGGTGTGCGGCGCCCGGGAGCGGACGCTGAACTGGGACTGGCCGCCCGGCCGTTGCATGAAGACGACCATGTCCTTGGCGACCGACCGGGCGACCTCCGCACCGTAGTGGTCTTCGACCAGCGCCAGGGACAGGTCGATACCGGCGCTGACACCTGCCGAAGTCATCATCTGCCCGTCCCGTACGAAGATGGCGTCCGGCTGGACCCGCACGGACGGGAAACGAGAGGCCAGTTGCCGTGAATGCCGCCAGTGCGTCGCGGCGCGGCGGCCGTTGAGAAGTCCGGCTGCGGCCAGCAGGAACGCTCCTGTGCACACCGATGCCGTGCAGCGGCTCTTCTCGTTCAGTTGCCGGACCGTATCCAGAAGAGTGTCGTCCTTGATCAGCGTCTCCCATTCCGGGCCGCCCGGGATCACCAATACGTCGCTCGGTTCTTGTACGTCGTCGGCGGACAGGTCGGCGCTGAGGCGGATCCCGGCGGAGGTGATGACCTCCGCCCCGTCCTCGGACGCGATCTGCACCCGATAACGCCCGCCGAACTCGTTCGCCGTCGTGAACACCTCGATGGGGCCGGTCACATCGAGCAGCCGCACGCCCGGAAAGACAAGCACGGTCACGATGAGCGGATCCGTTGCCGGGCGCTTGTGGTTCATCGGATGCCTCCGGGCTGTGCGCGGTGTGGACACTGGATCGGCAGGGTGTTGGCGATGGCGTGCCCGTCGGCATGCCGCCGCGTTGCCTCGGGAGCGGGGAGAGAGCCCGGCAAACGGCCCAGGCGGCCAGGTAGTTGACCCCGATTTCCTGGTGCGCACAGTCGAATGTCTCCTGCGGAACGCGGCAGCGAGTGTCCTGACAGGTGCCGCAGGCTGCAGGCTTCCGGTTCAAGGGCCGTAACCGACCCTCGTCCGCCCAGTCGTCTGATTTCCCTGTGCTCATCATGTGCCGGTGCCCCGTGCCGAAGCCACGACCGGTCTGCTACCTGCTGGGAGGCACAGCCTCTCAGTCCGCCTTCCGCGGCGGCTGATGACGTTCCTGGAAGAGACACACCGAAGAGGAGTGCTCCGTCAGGTCGACGCGGTCTGCCAGTTCCGCCACACACGACTTCTGGAATGTCTCGCGAGCCGGCCGCACGGACAAACAACCAGCGGCGACCATGACCACCGGCGTGACCCCCACGCGGTGCGTAGTGTCACCCAGCAGACCCTGGCCGACGCCCGGGCCCCCTTCGAGGCAGGCGGCTGCGCCGTGGCCCGTGTCCACGACGCTGAGGCACTGCTGAACGATCCGCATCTCGTGGCCCGCGGTACCTTCCCGGTGGTCGGTGATCCGGACCTGGGACCGATCCGGATCCCGGCACCCGGGCGCGGCGATGTGGTCGGCGCCGCGAACCCGTCGGAAGTGCTCAAGAGACGGGCTGGGGTTCCTTGTGGTCCGCCGGTGCGGCCTTCTGCAGGCTGGTGCCTTCGATGTCGAAGTCGGGCAGGATCCGGTCCAGCCAGGCCGGCAGCCACCAGGCGCCCCGCCCGGCGAGGGCGAGCACCGCAGGTACGAGCGTCATACGGACGGCGAAGGCGTCGATGGCCACGCCGACGGCCAGGGCGAAGGCGATGGGTTTGATCAGGGAGTCGTCCAGGGGGAAGAACCCGGCGAAGACGGTGAACATGATCAGTGCGGCCGCGGTGACGACTCGTACGCTGTGTCGCGCGCCATCGACGACCGAGTGGCGAGCCCGGCCGGTGTGGGCCCACTCCTCGCGCATCCCGGACACGAGGAACACCTCGTAGTCCATGGCGAGTCCGAACAGCACACCGATCAGGATGATCGGCAGGAAGCTGACGACGGGGCCGCTGTGGGGGACACCGAGGACGTCGACCAGCCAGCCCCACTGGAAGACGGCGACGACCAGCCCGAGTGAGGCGCCCACCGAGAGCAGGAAGCCGACGGCGGCCTTGACGGGGATGACCAGCGAGCGGAAGACGATCATCAGCAGGATCAGGCTCAGGCCGACGATGATGGCTACGAAGGGCAGGAGCGACTCGCTGAGCCGGTTGGAGACGTCGATGTTGACCGCGGTGGTGCCGGTGACCGCGATGGTGGCGCCGGTGGTCTCACGGATGTCGGCGCCCGCCTCGCGGATGTCGCGGACGAGTTGCCCGGTCAGGACGCTGTCCGGGCCGGACGCGGGGAGGACGGTGATGACGCTCTGCGCCGGGTCGTTCGTGGGCTGGGGCGACAGGACGGCCTTGACGCTCTTGAGGGTCCGCAGCTTCTGGGCCACTAGGGCGCCGGCACGTGAACTCGCCGCACTTGTACCGTTCTTGGTCTCGGCCAGCACGAGGAGCGGGCCGTTCAAACCGTCGCCGAACTTGTCGCTGATTGTGTCGTAGGCCTTGCGCTCGCTGGAGGCGTGCGGGGCGGAGCCGTTGTCGGGCAGGGCCAGGCGCAGGTCCGTGGCGGGTAGGGCCAGGGTCACCAGGATGCCCGCGACGGCCAGTACCGTCAGCATCGGTTTCGCGATGACCCACTTCGTCCAGCGGGCGCCCATGGCGGCGTGACCGGTGCCTCCCTCGGTGTCCGCAGCCCGCTTCGTGGCGCGGCTGCCGTGCTTGGGGGTGAGCCGGGAGCCGGCGAATCCCGCGATGGCGGGGACGAGGGTGATCGCGGCCAGCACGGCGATGAGTACGGCCCCGGCGGCCCCGAGCCCCATCGTGGTCAGGAACGGTATGCCGATGACGCTCAGGGCGGCGAGCGCGATGATCACGGTGGTGCCGGCGAAGACCACGGCGCCTCCGGCTGTGCCGGTAGCCAGCCCCATGGACTCCTTCGGGTCGGTTCCGCGGGCCAGTTGCTGACGGTGGCGCGACAGGATGAACAGGATGTAGTCGATGCCGACGGCCAGGCCCAGCATGAGGGCGAGCGTGACGGCCGTCGAGGAGATGCTGACTGCGGGCGCGAGAGCGAGCAGCCCGGTGAGACCGACTGCCACACCGATCAGCGCGGGCAGCAGTGCCATGCCGGCGGCCAGCAGCGAACCGAATGTGACGACGAGGACGAGCAGGGCCACGGCCACGCCGATGATCTCCGACGGGCCGACGTGGACGCCTTTGCTGCTGTAGACGGAACCGCCGACCGAGGTCTTCAGCCCGTCCTGCTCGGCCGCTTTCGCCGCGTTCTCGATCACGTCGACGGATGAGGTGTGGACCTGCGCGTTCTGCACCGGGTACTGGACCTGGACGATCGCCGTTGTCCGGTCGGCCGAGACGGCACCGGAGGCGCTGGGGTCGACGACCTCACCGACCTGGGGAGCTTTCTTGGCTTCCGCCACGGTCCGAGCGATGGCCGCGGCGTACGGGGCCTCGGTGACCTGGTGGCCCCTGGGGGCGGTGAAGACGATCTGGGCGCTCGCGCCCGAGGCTTCCGGGAGGGTCTTGCTCAGGCTGTCCAGAGCACGCTGCGACTCGGTGCCGGGCACCGAGAAGCGGTCGTCGAGCTTGCCGCCGAAGATGCTGACACATGTGATGAGCGCGGCCACGACGAAGAGCCATATGCCCAGGACCAGCTTTCGGCGGTGGTAGGCGCTGTGGCCCAACCGGTGGAGCAGGACGGCCATTCGAACTCCCTAGGACGGTGGAGATCCCGCACACCCGAGCGCACGACATGGGCGGGGGAGAGAGAAGCGGAATGAGGCAGGCCGGACTCCGGCCACGTGACGGCCTGATGTCGACGGGCGCCTTGGTCGATGACTCGACTTTATCACCTGCTCAAGTCGAGTGACCGAGTCACTCGACTGAGGCTTGGGTCACTCTCGCCGTAAGTCCGCTGTGAGCCAGGGGGGACATGGCCGGTACGCACGGCACGCAAGCCGCGAACGGGCGCCGGGGTGGAGAGGGCGGCGTCGTCGTGATCGGCGCCGGGTCGGCCGGGCTCACCGCGGCGCGAAAGCTCGTCGCGGCAGGCAGGTCCGTGACCGTCCTGGAGAGCCGCGACCGGATGGGCAGGCCTGCTCGGCCACGACCTTGGCAACGGCCAAGTCACCCGGATCGGCGGGCAGTTGATCGCCCCACCTGGGACCGCGTCCCGGTGCAGGCTGAGGAAGTCGGCGTGGCGACGTGACAGTTCCTCGTGCCCGGGGGGCGGGTCCACGTGCGTGGTCGTAAGGCCAGGCGGTTCGACGAGCGCACGCCCCGGCGACGCTATCGGTCATCAACATCTTCCCGACGTCCGCGTACGGCGGTGCGGCGTCAGCGGCGGCAGCGGCGGCAGGTGAGCGCCGCGGCGCGGCACCGCTTCGGCAAACACGCCGCCATCGAACTCATGCGCAACCTCGAGTTCCAGCCGGTCCGGAGCGTGGACGGCGGGGCAGGTGGCCCAATAGTGGAGGAGTAGGGCAACGACCGTGCATGCGCCCGCCGTTGTCAGTTCGCCGGTACGGACACCAGCTCCAGCCGACCGCCGGCCATGGCCACCACGGCGGACACGAAGGCCTGGAGGCAGGTGTGCTCGGCCTCCTCGTCGGGGTGCGAGAGGTGTTGCAGCGTGAGCCCGTCGAACCCGGCGAGGAAGAACCGAGCGATCGTCTCCGCGGGCTGGGCCAGCTGCTGTCCGGTGCGCTCGGCCGCCTCGGTCACCAGCCGCGCCGTCACCTCGGTCACCCTTCGGTAGTGGCTTTCGAGGGCCTCGCTCAGGGCGGGGGTGCGGAGCGCGAACATGGTCAGTTCGGTCAGGAGCTGATGGCTGGCGGGCTGCTCACGCACCGTGCGCCACAGGGCGGCGGCCAGCGTGCCGGCCGTCTCCTCGAATCCGGCGTCGGCCGGCGCGGCCCGTTCGACCTGTGCGATCAGATCCTGCGTGAGCTGCTCCATCACGGCTAGGTACAGCCCTTCCTTGGTGCCGAAGGTGTAGTGCACCGTGGCCTGGGCCACCCCCAGCTCGGCGGCGATGGCGCGAGTGCTTCCGGCCGCGACTCCTTCCCGCGTCATGAAGTCGATGGCCGCTTTGATCAGCTGAGGGCGGCGCTCGGCCGCGGGAACGTGAGCCATGACCGCATCATATCGACTTAGTCCCATGAACAAGTCGTCCGAACAGGTCGGCCTCCGACCAGGCGCACACGGATGCCGTGATGGCGCGGCCGCTGAGGTCCGGTCCGTGGCCGCACGGGTCAGTTCACGCTGAACGGCGGGTGAATACGTTTCCTCCCACACCCGTTCCGTGAAGCGGGATGAATGAGGAGGCAGGCTCGTGAACGAAAGCCAGTTTGATACGTGTGTGATCGGGGCGGGACCTGCCGGGCTGGCGGTCGCCAGAGCTCTGGCGGAGCGGAATCTGCCGTACACGCATCTTGAGCGGCACAGCGGGCCCGGCGGTATCTGGGACATCGACAATCCCGGCAGCCCGATGTACGAGTCGGCCCATTTCATCTCCAGCAGGACCCTGTCGGGTTTCGGCGGCTTTCCGATGCCCGACCACTTCGCGGACTACCCGCCGCACCGCCAGATTCTGTCGTACCTGCGGTCCTTCGCCGACGCGTACGGGCTGATGGACCGTATCGAGTTCGGCGTCGAGGTCGCAGGCGTCGAGAAGAACGCGGACGGCACCTGGACGGTCACCAGGGCCGACGGGCGGGAAAGCGTGCACGGGCAGGTCGTGGTGTGTACGGGCGCCCAGTGGCACCCCAACATCCCCGAATTGCCAGGGGAGTTCAGCGGGGAGGTCCGGCACACCGCCGGCTATCGCAGCGTGGAGGAGCTACGGGGCAAGCGGGTCCTGGTGGTGGGCGCGGGGAACTCCGGCTGTGACATCGCGTGCGATGCGGCCCGGGCCGCGGACCACGCGGTGATCAGCATGCGACGAGGGTACTGGTTTATCCCCAAGCACCTGTTCGGCCGGCCGGTGGACACCATCGCCAACAGCGGGCCGCACCTGCCGATGTGGCTGGCGCAGCGGGTCTTCGGTGCCCTCCTGCGGATCATCAACGGCGATCCGACGCGGCTCGGACTGCAGAAGCCGGACCACAAGTTGTTCGAGACCCACCCGGCCATCAACTCGATGCTGATCCACCACCTCCAGCACGGCGACATCGCCGCCAGGCCAGGGATCGCCCGCACCGAGGGCAGGACCGTGCGTTTCACCGACGGCACGAGCGACGACTTCGATCTCATCCTGCTGGCCACGGGCTACGTCCACAAAGTGCCGGTCGCGCAGAAGTACTTCGGTGACGAGCAACACCCGGACCTGTACCTGTCGTCGTTCTCGCGTGAGCACCAGGGCCTGTTCGGCATCGGCTTCATCGAGACCAACTCCGGTGCGTACCAGCTCTTCGACACCCAGGCGCAGCTGATCGCCGGGTACGTGCACGACGCGCGGCACCGGCTGCCGAACGCGGAGCGATTCGCCCGCATGATCCGCGCCGACCACCCGGATCTGTCCGGCGGCCTGAAGTTCGTCGCCTCGCCCCGCCACACCGGCTATGTCGACAGCGGGGCATTCGTGAAGTACCTGGGCAAGGTCGCGGGCGAGATGGGCTGGCGTACCGAGGGCCAGCCGCCGCCGGCACGCTCCCTGCGATGTGCGGAGGCGGCGGCATGAGCGGCTTCGACTTCTCCGACAAGGTCATGCTGGTCACCGGCGGTGCGGGCGGCATCGGCAGTGCGCTGTGCCGCCGCTTCGCCTCCGGCGGCGCCCACTGCGTCGTCGTCGACATCGACGGGACCCGGGCCAAGAAGGTCGCCACTGACCTGCCCGGCGCCGGGCACACGGGCATCGGCTGCGATCTGATGGACCGCGCTCAGGTGGGGCGGTTGTTCGAGCTGGTCGCCGATGTCTACGGCCGTCTCGACGTGCTCATCAACAACGTGGGCATGACCAGCGCGGAACGCTTCGACGTCCGCAGCGTCGAGAGCATCGAGCGGGAGATCACTCTCAACCTGACCTCCCCGCTGGTCGCGACCAGGATCGCGATTCCCCTGCTGAAGGCCTCCCGGGACGCTCGGGTGGTCACCACCGTCTCCCTCGGCGGGATCTTCCCGCTGGGCGAGACCCCGATCTACACGGCCTCGAAGTTCGGGCTGCGCGGCGCGATGCTGGCGATCGGACTCGACCTGCGGAGCAAGGGCATCCTGGCCGGCTCGGTGCTGCCCTCGGCGACGGACACGCGGATGCTCCGCCAGGAAGCCGTGGACGGCGGCAACTCCATGCAGTTCCAGGACCGGCCCCAGCAGCCCGCCGACGTCGTCGCGGCGGTGGTGAGCCTGCTGGACAAGCCCCGCCTGGAGGCCTATCCCCGGACCGGTGAGTCCCGTCTGGTGCGGTTCGCGATGCTCGTACCGAACCTGCTGCCCAAGATCTTCCCGCTGTTCCGCAAGCGCGGTGATCGCGGCATGGCCCGCTATCTGGAGGAACTCCGCCGACGCGGACTGGCCCGGCAGACCGACGGGCGCTGGGAATTGACGGAGGAAGCATGACCACGTACGAGGCGCTGCCCGTCGTCAACCCCGCCACCGGGGAGCCGATCACCACCCTGCCCGCCGCGAGCGCCGACGACGTCGCCCAGGCCGCCGAGCGGGCCCGGTCGGTCTTCGACGCCGGGGTGTGGTCGCGGCTGCCGATCCGCAAGCGCGCGGCGGTGCTACTGCGGCTCGCCGACCTCATGGAACGCGACGCCGAGATCCTCGCCCGGCTGGACAGCGAGGACGCGGGCAAGCCGATCACCGAGTGCCGTACGGGCGACGTACCGGGCGCGATCGAGTCGATCCGCTGGTTCGCCGAGGCGGCCGACAAGGTCTTCGGCCGTCTCGCGCCCAGCGGGCCCGAAGGCCTGGGCCTCATGAGCCGCGAGCCGGTCGGGGTCGTCGCGGCGATACTGCCGTGGAACTACCCGCTCGCCATGGCCGCCTGGAAGGTCGGACCCGCCCTGGCCGCGGGCAACTGTCTGCTGGTCAAGCCCGCCGAGGCGACCCCGCGCTCGGCCCTGCACCTGGCTGCACTCGCCGCCGAGGCCGGCCTGCCCGACGGAGTGCTCACCGTGCTGCCCGGATACGGTTTCGAAGCCGGCGCGGCCCTCGCCCGCGACCCCCTCGTGGGGGCCCTCTCCTTCACCGGATCCACCGCGACCGGTCGCCGCATCCTCAAGGACGCCGCCGAGAGCAACTTCAAGCGCGTATCACTGGAGATGGGCGGCAAGAGCCCTCAGGTGCTCATGCCCGACGCGCTCGACTACGGGGGCGAGCTGATCGGCAACATGATCGAGGCCGCGTTCTTGACGATGGGACAGAACTGCACGGCCGGCTCCCGTGTCCTGGTCCACCACAACATCGCAGAGGAGGTCCTGGAGCGGTTCACAGCCGCGGCCAAGGAGCTCGTCATCGGTGATCCGGCCGACCCGCGCACGCAGATGGGGCCGCTCATCAACCGCGCCGCCTTCGACCGGGTCGCGGCAGCCGTGGAGGCCGCCCGGGCCGGCAAAGCCCAGATCCACACCGGGGGACTGCCCCACGAGCTGCCTCCGCGCGGCGCCTACTACCCGCCCACCGTGATCACCCGCGCCCCCGACGGCAGTGACGTCCTCACCAAGGAGCTGTTCGGCCCTGTCGTCACCGTCCAGACCTTCACCACGGAGGACGAGGCGGTACGTATGGCCAACGCCACCGAGTACGGGCTCGCCGCATCCGTATGGACCCGCGACCTCGACAGCGCATGTCGGCTGGCACGCGGCATCGAGGCTGGTGTGATCTCCGTGAACGCCTACAGCGAGGGCGACATCACCACCCCGTTCGGCGGCTGGAAGCAGTCCGGATTCGGTGGCGTGGAGAAGTCCACCAATGCCTTCGAGCAGTGGACCCGGGAGAAGACGGTCTGGATCCGCACCCGTTGACCTCCGGCTCAGAGGCGATCCGTACGCATCTGCTCGCGCAGGTGGACCGGGGAGGTGCCGTGCCAGCGGCGTACCGCGCGGCGCAGCGCGCGTTCGTCGGAGAATCCCGCCCGGCGTGCGATGTCGCGCAGCGTCAGTTCCGGGCGGAGCAGCAGCTGTTCGACGCGTTCCCGGCGTACTCCCTCGACGAGTGCCTCGTACGTCGTGCCGCAGTCGGCCAGTCGGCGACGGAGCGTCCGCTCGCTCGTCGTGTGCCGCCGTGCCTGCTCGGCGAACGAGGGGACCACCGGGAGGCTCTGGGCGACGGAGATCTCCAGAACCTCCAGCAGGTCCTGCTGGTCGCGGCGTGAGGACATCTGCGCGTCGAGCATCTCCAGAGTCGACGCGTAGGTCACCGGATCCCGGCCGGGCATCCGGGCACGGGCCCACGCGGGGGCGATGACCATGCGGTTGGCCGGGGCGCCGAAGCGGACCGGACAGCCGAACAGGGCACTGAACAGGTCGCTCTGGCGCGGCGGCGGACAGGCGAACTCCACCACTCTCGGCGCGAAGGACGGGCCGACCGCCAGCCGGGACAGGGTGACCACGGAGGCGAGCCCCTCCTCGATCAAGAAGATGGCGACGGCTGGGTCCATGGCCGGATCGGGGAGGTCGGCACGCAGCACGAAGGCCTCGTCTTCGTCGCCGATACCGGCCGACCACACCACCATCGCCCCGGACAGGTTCTGGTACTTCACTCCCGTCTCGATGGCGTGCCGCAGTGTGTCGTCGGCCATCAGGGCGAAGCCGAGCAGGCCCCATGCGGTCAGGTGTTGTGCCGCTCCCACCTCCATCCCCAGATGCTCGTCCCCGGTGAGCTCCAGCGCACGACGAATTGCCGTGCTGCCCTGCCGGTACGACACCCGCAGCGCGGCGGAGCGCATGACCGTCTCGTCCAGCCCGACCTGCACCAGCAGGGGCCGCAGATCGATGCCGCGCTCGTCGGCGACCGTGACGAGATAGCGCAGGATGTTCGGCTGGATCGTCGCCGATGTGCTGCGGCTGGTCCCCGGAGGGTTCGCGGGGCCGGGGGCATGGGACATCGCACTCACCTTCTCCTGGGCGACCACTGTAGGCAGCCGGACATCACTGGCCGCACCCACTGGCCCCCGAAGTCCCCTGTACGGCCCCCGGCGTCCTGCGCTCGCGTTCCGCGCCTGACTACCTTTTCCGCAACCTGGCCGCATTGACCGGCCGGCCAACCCGTGCACACAGGAAACAAAGGAACAACAACATCATGTCCTTTGACGCATCGCCCCGGGCGGGCTTCGGGCATCCAGTCTCCAAGGTCGGCGCCCGAAAGGTCGTCACGATCGCGTTCGCCGCGCAGGGCCTCTCCGTCGCCGCCGTATACACGACTGTTCCCGCCGTCACCGAGCGCCTGGGACTGGCTCCACTCCTGACGACCACATTGATGATCGCGGTGGCGCTGACGGCAGGGGGCGGCAGCTTCCTGGGGCTGGCCGCGATTCGCCGTGCCGGTACGGTGGCCACGATGCGCGGGGCCATGCTGGCGGCGGCCGCCGCGCTGACGCTGATCGGCTGGGCTCCTGGACAGGCTGCCGTCATCTGCGCGTACATCCTCTTCGGGCTCGCTGTCGGTGCCCTCGATGTCGCAGTCAACACCCGGGCCGCGGCGGTCGAACGCGCCCACGGCCGCAGTGTTTTCGGCTCCTTCTACACGGCATGGAGCGCGGGCGGCGTGGTCGCGGCACTGCTCACCGCCGGGGTGGCTCGGCTGGAGTGGCCCGTGGCCGGCGGCCTGGCTTTGCAGGCAGGCATCGTCCTGTTGCTCGCCACCTGTATGCGCACACACGCCCTCCTCGCCCCCGACGGGCCCTCGGATGCTGTCGCGCAGCCGTCGCTCGGGCGCAGTCTGTGGGTCCGGCTCATTCCGTTCGGCCTGGTTCTCCTGGTCGTCTACGTGGTTGAATCCACCGTTTCGGCCTGGTCGGCTGTCTACCTTCGGCAGACGCTCGCCGCCTCCCTCACGGTCGCGCCGCTGGCGTACGCGGCCTACCAGACCGGCACGGTCATCGGCCGAGCCGCTGCCGATCGGCTCGTACAGAAGCTCGGAGCGGTCGCCGTCGTCCGCACCAACGTCCTGCTGGCCGCGGGCGCCCTGGCAGCTCTGGCCGCCGCGCCGAACTGGCCGTTCGCTGTTCTCGCGGCCGGGGCGGTGGGCCTGGGGGCGTCCGTCCTGGCTCCGCTGTGCCTGGCCTCCGCCGCACGGCTGAGTCCCACAGCCTCGGAGGTGGTCCTGGCTCGCCTGAACCTCTTCAACTACGTCGGAGTCGTCACCGGCGGCGCCCTCAGCGGACTCCTCGGCTCCACCGGCCACTTCCGCCTCGCCTACGCGGTACCGGCCGCCCTTGCGCTCCTTCCCCTGGCAGCCGCCCGCCATTTCACCCTGCCTTCGGGCTCGGCCCGTTTGGAGAACCTCCCCCAAAGGCTGTGAGGGGCCGATGCGGGCGCCGCCCAGTGACCACCCGAGGACGTCCGCCTGCGCCAGGCTGAGGGCCTCGATGAACTCGATGGCGCCCTGGGCGAGTTCCTTCGGGGAGTCGCGCGGCTCGCCGGTGGTGTGGCCGATGCCGACGTTGTCGAAGACGATCACGTCGTGGTCGGCGGCGAGGCGGTCCAGGAACTCCGGGTCCCCGCCAGTCGAAGGTGGCGCGGAAGCGGTGCAGCAGGACCAGCGGGGTGCCGTCCTGGGGGCCCGACCGCCGGTAGGTGAAGGTCGCGGAGGGACCCTCCACGATGAGGTCCTCGGCCTCGTCGGCCAGATACGTGCTCAAGTTGTCCTTCTCTCTGGTGGGTGTACTCGGGACTCGCGCGGGTCTGACCGGGGTTCTCGCGGGTTGGGCGCGAGTGTCAGCCGGCGAGTTTGTTGGCCTTGCGGATCAGCTGGTCGAGGGCCCGGGCGGGAACGATGGGGCGCGCTGTGCTGACGCGTCGGGCGGTCGGGCGGGCGGCTCGGCATGGCGCTGTCGCTGTAGAGGATTTGCCAGATCCTTGTGTCAGGCGGCACTCGTGTTGCCGTGGACAGTGTGGGGTCAACTGTCGGTGCTGAGTGCTTGTATTCGTGCCATGACGTCATCGGTATTTCCCGCTCTGCCGGATCGCATTGAGCGGCCGGATGTCACTGTCATGCAGCAGGCCACCGTCGATGAGCTGACCCATATTCAGGAGCTTTGGCCGTCGTTCGAGCAACTGGTCGGGCTGCGCGGACGCAAGATGTACGCGCAGATCGACGAACGCCAGAACACGTACACGGTCTGCACGCCGGTCAAGGAGCACGACAGCCCGGACCGCCTGGGCCTGCAGCTGGGCACCTTGGCAGGAGGCTGGTACCTGCGCGGCCGCCTTGTCGGCGACCCTCCCCAGATCTATGGGCGAATCGCCGATGGGATGGCCGAGCTGCAGGCAACGCTGCCGGCCGACGACGCTCGGCCACTGGTCGAGTTCTACCGCCGCCACGACCAGATTGAGCTGTGGCTGCCGATCCGGTCGTGACACCGGCTCAGCGGTACAGCAGGCGAACCGAGAGAAGCAGCCCGTCACACCCACCGGTCAGCCGGTGGTTGGATCGCGCCGCACGAATCTTCGCAGCGGTGGGAGGGCGGCCGGCTGGCCGCGGCGGACAACAACGGCCTCGGCGTGCATCGCGGAGCTGCCTTCGCCGCCCTGGCCGGGGTGGTCTCGTGCACGCCGGGCGTCGGGACTGTTTCCGGAACCCGCGCTGCCGCGCTGCTGACCGGCAGGGAGCGGGTACCGGGCCGGCCGCACGGGGTCGGCGTCCTCTCGGGCGGCGGCGAGGCCGAGCTTCGGTGATCTGGAGGTCGACTCGGCGGGCGGAGACTCGCCCATAACCCGACTGTCGGGAGAAGCAGGCGCCCCCAAGCCGGTGGAGGACCGGCCGGACATCGGGTTCCGCCTGTACACAGCTCCCTCGGCTCGTCACCGAACTCCGTCACCACCTGGACGGGATGGTCCGTGCGGCGCTTCGACAGCGTCTGCGTGGCCGTGGCGTCGGCCAGTGGCGGGCAGTGACGTGTTGACCGGACTTGAGAGCGACACGGCGAAGGCGTGTGCATCTCCTGCCTGGTCCAGCCGCTGCTCATTGCATAGTTGCTGCCCGACACCTCGTACGTCACGGACGGTCGCCTGCGCGCCGGTGGCCGGCCTGCGCTCCGCGCGGTCGACCGCGGCCGGACCGGCCAGAGCGTCAGTGCGGGACGGTCTGCGGGGCGGCGGGGACGGGCGTAAGCCGGTAGGCGCCCTCATGGGTGATCACGCGGCCGGCGGTGGGTGGCGCGAAGTGGGTGCCGAGGACCAGGGTGTCCGTGTCGGCCAGAGAGCCGAGCAGCTTGCGTCGCGAGGCCTCGGACTGCTCGGGGTCGATGTCGACGCACGAGCCGATGGCGGGGTGGGCGAGCTGGACCGGGTGGTGGATGCAGTCGCCGGTGATCAGTGCCGTCTCACCCTGGCTGGTGAGCTCGACGGCGATGTGGCCGGGAGTGTGGCCGGGCGTGGGCAGCAGGCGCAGGCCCGGGGCGATCTCGACCCCCTCGGCCGGGACGTCGACAAGGTCGAGCAATCCCGCCTCCTCGACCGGGATGACGGAGTTGCGGAACATCTGCTTGCGCGCCTCCTCCATGTCGTATGTAGCCCAGAACTGCCGCTCGATGCGGGAGGTGAGGTAGCGGGTGTGGGGGAAGGTGGGGACCCACTCGTCTTTCACTTGCTGCGTGTTCCAGCCGACGTGGTCGGCGTGCAGGTGGGTGAGGATCACCAGGTCGACGGAGTCTGGGGGGAGCCGGCGGCGGTGAGGTGCTCGAGGAAGTCGGTCTGCAGGTTGTGCCAGGCGGGGTGCGCTCCTTGCCGTCGCCGATGCCGGTGTCGACCAGGACGCGCAGCCCGCCCACGACGAATGCGAAGCTGTGGCTGTCGATGTGCAGGATGCCCTGGTGGTTGGCGAAGTCGGGGCGCAGCCAGTCCTGTTGCTTGACAACGTCCGGGGTGGCGTCCGGCAGCAGCCAGGGGCCGGTCGCGGGCGGCAGGAGGACCTCGTCAATGCGTTGGACGGTGACGTCGCCCACGGTCCAGGAGGGGATGGCGGTGGTCTCGTCGGCCGGTGAAGCGTTCATGGTCCGTCGTTTCCTTTGTTCTTCAGCGGTGTTCAGCGGAGGGGTTCGTCTGCGGTGTGAAGTGCCTTGTGCCGTGACGGGGTGAGTGCTGCCACCGCCGCGACGGTGAGGAGGACGGTGGTCATGGCGTAGGTGTGGGCTGCTGTCCGTAGTCCGAAGTGCTGGGTGGGGGCGCCAGCGGCGATTGTGGGCAGGCTGCCGTTCGGGAGGCGCCGGGGGAGGCGGGCGTGGTCGTGGAGCCGCTCTCATTCCTTCAGGTCTGGGCTCCACAGGGACCCTGCGCGCCTGGCCGGCCCATCCCGATGCACCGACGACTGTTCGCAAGCATGAATAAGAATCACGTACCCATCTATTGACGCGTTCATAGCAAGCGCTTACGTTCCCCTTCGAAGAGATAGGAAAGCGCTTTCTCTTGCACGGCACCCCTGGTCATGGACGAACCTGGAGGCAGAACGATGCAAGTGAGACCCGTCATCGCGTGTGTAAGCCTGCTGGCCGGCGCGCTTGTCGCGCTGTCCGGCACCCCGGCCCAGGCCGCGAGCACCACCCAGTACGTGTCGCCGAGCGGCACCGACAGCGCGGCCGGCACGCAGTCCGCCCCGACGACGCTCACCACGGCGATCAGCCGCATCGCATCCGGCGGCACCATCTACCTGCGCGGCGGGACGTACGACTACTCGTCGACGATCACGATCCCGGCGGGCAACAACGGCACCTCGAGCGCCCGCACCACCCTGTCCGCCTACCCGGGCGAGACCCCGGTGCTGAACTTCTCGGCGCAGAGCGAGAGCTCGTCGAACCGCGGGCTCCAGCTGAACGCCAACTACTGGCGTCTGTACGGCATCACTGTCCAACGCGCCGGCGACAACGGCATCTACGTCGGCGGCAGCAACAACGTCATCGAGCGGACGGTGACCGCGTACAACCGCGACACGGGACTGCAGTTGGGCCGGATCTCCTCCAGCACCCCCAGCAGCCAGTGGCCGTCGAACAACCTGATCGTGAGCTCGGAGTCGCACGACAACGCCGACTCCGACGGCGAGGACGCCGACGGCTTCGCCGCGAAGCTCACCACCGGCACCGGGAACGTCTTCCGTTACGACGTCTCCCACAACAACATCGACGACGGCTGGGACCTGTACACGAAGACCGACACCGGCGCGATCGGCCCGGTGACCATCGAGTACTCCCTGTCCTACAAGAACGGGACTCTGAGCGACGGCACCGTGAACTCGAACGGCGACCGCAACGGCTACAAGCTCGGCGGCGACGACATCGCGGTCAACCACGTGGTGCAGCACGACATCGCCTATGGCAACGGTCACCACGGATTCACGTACAACAGCAACCCGGGCAAGATGACGATCTCGAACAACGCGAGCGTCGACAACGCCCAACGCAATTTCTCCTTCGACGCGGGCACTTCGGTCTTCCGGACCAACACCTCGTGCCGCTTCAGCGTCAGCGGCTCCAACGACAAGACCGTCGGAGACGCCGACAGCTCGAACCAGTTCTGGACCGGCACGAACGGCTCCCGCTGCTCCTCCTACAGCGGCACCCTGGGCTGGTCCTTCGCTTCGGACGGGCACCTCGCTGTGACCTTCGGCGGCAAGATCGTGACGCCGTAACCACGACCGAGGCGGGGGCTGGGCGCTCGCGTTCCGTAGATGCGCGAACGACGCGTCCCGTCCAGCCTCCCGCTTCAGCACCCCTGCCGTGCTCGACTCAAACCCACCTCGGCACAAGCGTTGTGGCGTGTGGCCTCCGGCTTCGCCCATGGTCGCTTCCGGGACCTCGTACCGCGCCTTGCCTTCGATCCGGGTTTGCGCTCGGAAGTCACAACGCGCCAAGTCTTCTGGCGAGTTGCCGGCGTGCGTACAGCGTGCGGTGCATCACGCGCTCCGTCAGCAAGATTTATCCCAGCTTCGGGAGATGAGGGAGCGATCGGGGTAGCCCGAATGATGGGAGCACGCTGTTTTCGAAGCGGGTCATGGCGCAGATCCGGTCGCCGGTGAGGGTGAGGACGTAGAGGCCGGTCCCGTGGCTGATGCCGTTGGGGGCGCGCAGGTAGGCGCCGAACGCCGGCTGACCGTTGGCTCGTGTCGGGATGAGGTCGAACCTGCGATCTGCGCGGAAAATACTGGCGCAGAAGCGGGCCACGACGTCTCGGCCCTGGTATTCGAAGGGCATCGGTGGCATCGACATGAAGACGTCATCGGTGAGAAGGGCCACCAGTGCGTTCAGGTCGGCGGACTCCCATGCGCGGACGAATTTCGCCACGATCGCATCCTCGGAGGGCGAGTCGGAGGCGGGCGGGGGTTCTCGGTCGTCGGTCGTGGGACGTCGGTGTTGCAGGCCGGCGCGCGCCCGTTTGAGGGCGCTTTTGACCGACTCGATGCTCGAGTCCAGCATGTCGGCCACCTCGTCGGCGTGGAACCCGAGGACGTCGCGCAGGATGAGCACGGCGAGCTGGCGAGGCGGAAGGAGTTGGAGGGCGGTCATGAAGGCCAGGGAGATGGATTCGGTCTGCTCGTAGCGGGCCTCCGGGCCGAGCGGTGCGTCGATGACACCCTCAAGGAGGGTGTTGGGAATGGGCTCGAGCCAGACGACTTCACCGAGCCGGGTGGGCTCGGGGGGTTCCACATTGGGCACGTCCCACTCCTTGGCCTGGCGTCGGCCGGCCGACCGGCGCGCGTTGAGGCACCGGTTGGTGGCGATCCGATACAGCCAGGTACGCAGCGAGGCGCGTCCCTCGAACCCTGCGAAGCCTTGCCAGGCGGCCAGCAGCGTGTCTTGCAGGACGTCCTCGGCGTCCTGGAGCGATCCGAGCATCCGGTAGCAGTGCACGTGCAGCTCCCGGCGGTACGGCTCGGTCAGCTGCCGGAACGCCTCGCCGTCCCCGGCCCGCGCCCTGGAGATCAGGTCGGCTGCCGCTTCGCCCATTCTCGGGTCACCTCTTCCGGCATCTTGTCGCCCTTCTTGTATGGACACCGGCGGAGGGGCGAAGGGGGCGGTTGGCGGGCGCCCCTTTCTCGATTTCTCGGTGTCTACCTCAGTGGTAAGTGACCACACAGCACAGGGAGAAGCACCATGGGAAAGCTCATCATCAGCGAGAACGTCTCGCTCGACGGTGTCGTCCAGGATCCGACCGGTGAGGAGGGCTTCAGGCTGGGTGGCTGGTACCTCCAGATGGGAGACAACGACCGTGAGGCGTGGGCGAAGCTCTTGCTGGCCGAAGCCCTGGGCGCTGAGGCCCTGCTGCTCGGTCGGCGGAGCGACGAGTGGTTCGCCACGCGGTGGCTGTCCCGTACCGGCGAGTGGGCGGACAGGTTGAACAGCCTGCCCAAGTACGTCGTGTCCTCCACCCTCCAAGAGCCCAAGTGGAGCGACTCGACGGCATTCAAGGGCAGGGTGCTCAAGGGGGACGTGGTGGACGAGGTCTCGAAGCTGAAGCAGGAGCTGGATGGCGACATCGTCGTATACGCCAGCAGCCGGCTCGTGCACACGCTGATGGAGCACGACCTCGTCGACGAACTGCGGCTGACCGTGTTCCCGGTCGTGCTCGGGGCCGGCGAGCGCCTCTTCGGCGAGACCAGCGACAAGAAGCCCATGCGCCTCGTCCACGCCCGGACCGTCGGCGACGGCCTCGCCTTCCTCACCTATCAGCCCGTCCAAGACGCCTAGCCACCGCTGCGTCGACGTCGGCCGGCGAGCACCTCCGTGGGGGTGAGGGGACCGCCCTCCACGGGGCATGCTGGTGGGACCGGAGGGCGGCGAGTCTGTTCCCCCGGGTTTCGTCGCCGGGCGGCCAGTTCCCGGGCCCGGCTGGCGATGGAGAGCCAGGAGCACGTCCGGGCCCGGCACGACGCGGTGAGCGCGGTGTGGAGCGCACGGTGTCGGCCCGCTCCGCCAACAGTCTGTTCTAGGACGCCGACAGCCACGCGCGGTAGCGGCGCAGCGCCCGTCGCTGCTGACGCTGCTCGGCGAGAAGGGCGTACGCGGGGCGGGTGTTGGGCTTGGGACGGCTTCCGCGGGCGATGCGGCGAAGCTGGTGACGGACCTGCGCCATGCTCGCGGCGGAAGCGAGGGCCTTGTCGGACCAGGTCACCGGCCGCAGCTGCCGGTCCGCCTCGCGGCCGTGGCGCCAGCGGTCGGGCAGGTCCGGGGTGACGGCGAGGGCGGTGCCCATCCCGACGAGTGCCACGCCACTGGCGAGGACCAGTTCGGCGGTATCGCGCCGGGTGATGCCGCCGGTGAGCATCAGCGGGAGAGGACTGGTCTTGACCAGGTCCTTCGCCAGGTCCAGGAAGTACGCCTCACGGGCCTGGGTGCGCGCATCGGCGGGGCGGCCGGACATCGCGGGGCTCTCGTAACTGCCGCCGGACAGTTCCACCAGGTCGACGCCGAGCGGTTCGAGCATCGCGATCACCTGCCGAGCATCGTCGGCGTCGAATCCGCCCCGCTGGAAATCCGCGGAGTTGAGCTTCACCGCGACCGCGAAGGACGGCGAGACGGCGGCGCGCACGGCCCGGACGACGTCCAACAGCATCCGAGCCCGGTTTTCCAGGGACCCGCCCCACTCGTCGGTGCGTCGGTTGACCAGCGGGGACAGGAACTGTGAGAGCAGATAACCATGCGCGGCGTGGACCTCCACACCGTCAAACCCCGCCTCCTCGGCGCGGTGGGCGGTGACCGCGTACCGCGTCACAGTGGCCTCGATCTGCTCGGGGGTCATGGCGACAGGGCGACCGAAACGGCTGCTGTGCTTTCCCAGGTCGACCCCCACCGCGGACGGGCCCCACACGACGCCGGGCATGTCTGCCTGGATCTGGCGGCCGGGGTGATTGATCTGCATCCACATCGCTCCGCCGCCGGACTTGCCGGCCTTGGCCCACTGGGTGAAGGGCTCCAGCGGCGCGGCATCGTCGAGTACGACGCCGGCGGGACCGGTCAGTGCCTCGGCGTGGACCATGACGTTGCCGGTGATCAGCAGTCCGGTGCCGCCGGTGGCCCAGCGCCGGTACAGCGACAGCAGCTGTCCGTCGGGCAGCTGGCCGTCGCCGGCCATGTTCTCCTCCATGGCCGCCTTCGCGATCCGGTTGCCCAATACCTGCCCGGAGCGCAGGGACAGCGGTGAGAAAAGCTCGCTGGCCATCCGGATTCTCCTCTCCGTCGATTACAATGTGTGCACCGTTCACATTAGGCGGCAATGTGCGCGGTGTAAACATGAGGGAGGGTGTTCCATGCCACAAGCGAATGACTCGTACCACCACGGCGATCTGCGCGCCGCCTGCCTGCGCGCTGCGCGGGAACTACTGGAGGAGGACGGCAGCGCCGGACTGTCCCTGCGGGCGGTCGCGCGGCGGGCCGGTGTGTCGGCGACGGCCCCGTACCGCCACTACGCGGACCGCGACGCGCTCGTCTCCTCCGTTGCCGCCGAGGGCTACCGCGAACTCGCCGGGTACCTGACCGCGGCGCATCCCGCGCCCGTGACGCCTGACGATCTCACCGCGGTCGCCGTTGCCTACGTCCGATTCGCGCTCGATCACCCGGCGATGTTTCGGGTGATGTTCGCGGAGCCCTGCGATCCGGGCAGCGAGGAGCGGGTGGAGGCGACCTCCGCCCTGTCGGAATACGTCCGCGGCATCGTCCGGGGCACCTTTCCCGACGCCGATCCGGACGCGCTGTCGACCACGGTGTGGGCCCTGGTCCACGGCTTGGCCTTCCTGCACCTGGACGGCAAGCTCGACGCCTCCACACCCGAGGTGGTCGCCGACCAGGTCCGCACAGCCGTCCACGCGCTGTTCACCACCTCCCCGGTGGCGTCGAAGGCGGCGACCGCACCGCCTGAGCGGGCCGGGGCGTAGCGGCCCCCGGGTGGTACCGGGAACGGCCTGACGGGCGGGCGGTCGGCCTCAGCGAGAGGCGAGCACATGGCGACGGTCGCCGGTGACGTGGACAGCGGGGTGCCGCAGGGCGCGGCGAGAATGCCGCCCGACCTGAGGTGACGACGACCGCGTCCCGGCTCCTGGGGCGGTGGTGCGTAACGATCCAGCAGAGTGACGTGGTCGTACTCGTTCCAGCGCGGATCCTGGCCCAGCGGCTGCTTGAATCCGGCCGCCTCCGCGACGAGTTGCGCCGTTTCGCGTCGGCGCGCGAGGGTGCCCGACACGGGGTGCGGTCGCGCAGGTCACGACGGGTCAACTCCCGGCCGACGACGGCTGGGCGCGGCCGGGATCGGACAGGACGTCGTCGTCCTCGGCAGCGAAGGACGCCTGACCGTGACGGACGAGACGGATGAGCGGCACAGCGACACTCCCACGTGGGGTTCGGCGCGCGACGGATCGTCGAACGGCACCGCGGGGGAGGGTGGTTGACGGCGGTCCGGAAGGCACGAAACGCCGGATCACGGGTCCGTCGCGGTCATCGTCGGGTCAGTCTCTGGCCGGGGGAGGGGCCGGGTGCGACCGGTTTCGCGGAGCGAGTGCACTCACGCGCCGGGAGCAGGCGTGGCCACGCAAGGCCACGGCGCTCATGCGGGAGTTCAGTGCCCCCTGTGCGCTGACCTCGACGAGCGGTTGGACGAGTGGGGCGTGCCGGAGGGCCGGCCGTTTCCGGCCAGCCCCAAGGGCGAGTACGACGGTGGGCCTCGCGGTCAACACCATCGACTGCTGACTGGCGCCGCCACCGCGGCGCGTCACAGCGTCGCGGTCGTCCCCTCCCCGGACGCGCTGCCCGCGAGCCACTGGTCCCATCCCAGGTTGAAGTCGGCGTAGCCGTTGTCGGCCGGGGCCTTGGCACGGGGCGAGCCGGTGATGGTGACGGGGTCGCCCTGCTTGACCTGGCCGTAGAACCACTTGGCGTCCGACATGGACAGATGGACGCAGCCGTGCGAGCCGCGGGCGCTGCCGCTGCCCGGGTTGGGGTCGCCGGTCGAGTAGTGCACGTACGTGCCGGACTGGGTCAGGTGCACGTCCCAGGGCAGCGTCAGGTCGTAGTAGTTGGGGTTGCCCTTTTCGCAGCTGATGCCGACGCTGCAGGAGGTCATGTGGACCTTCTCCTGCTTGTCGATGACGGCCATCGTGCCGTTCCACGTCGGATACTGGGCGCTGCCCGCATTGATCGACAGGGTGCGCACCGCCTTGCCGTTCCGGGTCACCTTCATGGTGTGGCCGGTCACCGAGACGTCCGCGCGCACGTCGTCGCCGATGTTGAAGGTGTGCGTGTAGTTGTGCACGCCATAGCGCCCGTTGCCGTTGCTGACGCCGTTTATGTCAGCGTCGATCTTCACCTTTGTGCCGGAGGGCCAGTACGTCTTGGGTCGCCAGTCGGCGCGCTTGTCGCCCATCCAGTGCCAGGCGCCGGCCACCGGTTGGGAGGCGCTGACCTTCATGTGCTTCTCGACCGTGGCCCGTGCTTTTGCCGCCACCGGGTTTGTGAAGATCACCGAGATCGGCATGGCCACGCCGACCGTGGTGCCCGTCTGCGGGGTGATCGTCTCCAGCAGCATCGGCGGGCCCGCGGGCTTCGTCGGTGACGGAGAGGCGCTCGCACTCGGCTTTCCGGGCGCCTTCGCGTCGTCCCCGCTCGCCTTGTCACTGCCGCCCCCGCCGCAGGCACTCGCGCCCACCAGCATCACACCCGTGACGAATGCGATCCCTATGCCGCCCTTGCGCCGTCCCACGATCTGCCCCGCTCTCTCGCTGTTCGGCCCTGACGGGCCCGACTCCCTGTCAGACAACGACTATGTGGTCCGCAGTTGCGTGCATCGCGTAAAGCGTGTCTCAAGATTCGGTGCGCACCGCCGGATCGGGGCGATGAGAGGCGCGACGTCATGCCTGCCGACTTCGCTCGATCACGGCCGTCGTGTTCGCACAGGAACCCGTGCGTACTCCAGTTTGCGGGCTCTTCGAAATTGGTGGGGGTTTGAGCGCCGGACGGGGTTCCACTGTGGACCCTGACTGATAGATGCCCGCAGCTCTCGTAGATCATGTTGTTGTCGAAGCAAGATGATCACAACAGAAGAGCTACGGACGTGGCAAACGATACGACGCGGTTGTTGGGCCTTGACGGCCTGGCCGTGGTCGGGGTCGCCGACGACACCGACGGGCCGGTGGTGCACCTGGTCACTGCTGATGAGCGGGCACGCCACTGCCCAGACTGCGGCACCCGGGCGCGGCGGTCGAAGGGCCGGCGGGTGACCCGGCCGCGTGACCTGTCGGTCGGTGGCCGCCGACCGCGGCTGGTGTGGGCCAAGCGCCGCTGGCGCTGCGACGAGCTGGCGTGCCGGCGTCGCTCGTTCACCGGGTCGGTCCCGCAAGTACCGCCACGTAAGCGGCTAACCACACGATTACGGGCTGCGGCCGGGGCGGCGGTGGCCGATCAGGGCCCGCACGGTCGTCCAGGCGGCCCGCGACTATGCGCTCTCCTGGCCGGTCGTTGCGGCGGCGTTCACCAGTCACGCCCGGGCGGTGCTGCCGGCCCAGCCCGAGCCGGTGCAGGCGCTCGGTATCGACGAGATCCGCCGAGGCCGGCCGAGATGGATCCCCGACGAGGCCACCGGGATCTGGCAGACCGCCGTGGACCGTTGGCACGTCGGCTTCGTCGACCTGTCCGGCAAGCAGGGCCTGCTCGGGCGGGCCGAAGGCCGCACCGCCCAGGCGGTCATCGACTGGCTGGCCGACCGCGACCAAGCCTGGCGCGACGCAGTCCAGTACGTCGCGATCGACATGTGCACGATCTTCAAGTCGGCGATCCGCCGGGTCCTGCCGCAGGCCACCCTGGTCGTGGACCACTTCCACCTGGTGCAGCTGGCGAACCAGACCCTCACCGAGGTCCGCCGCCGGGTCACCGTGACCCACCACGGCCGGCGCGGCCGCAAGGGCAACCGCGAGTGGGAACTGCGCAACCGGCTCACCCGCTCCGCCGCCCGGATGCGCGGCGAGCACGTCGACGCTCTCCTCGACGAGCTGTCCAACCTGCCCAGGGTGATCGGCGCGCCGATCACCGTTGCGTGGAACACCAAGGAAGACCTCCTGGACCTGCTTGCCACCGCCCGGACCCGCCCAGACCGGGAACAGGTCCGCGATCTGCTGTACCGGTTCTACCGCCGATGCGCCGACGCCGACCTTCCCGAACTGCAGCGCCTAGCCACAACCGTCGAGACATGGTGGCCAGAGATCCTTGCGTTCCTGCACACTGGGATCACCAACGTCGGCTCCGAAGGCACCAACCGGGTCATCAAGACCATCGCCCGCGACGCCTACGGCTTCCGCAACCCCGGCAACCAGCGCTTACGCACCCGCTGTGCGACCACCCGTCGAGCGCGTGGACACCTCGATGCCCGCTAATTTCGTTGAGCCCGCACCCTGCAATCGTGTTGGCTAGCGGCACCGAACTGTCAGTACCGCAGGCGTCCGCTTGGCTGTAGCAGGGAGTTAAACGTGCAGGACATTGTTGTCGACCCCGTTGCCCACAATCGGGCAGCCTGGGACAAGTATGTCCAAGAGGGCAACGAGTGGTCGAGGCCGGTGAGTGCTGAGGATGTCGAGCGCGCCCGCACGGGCGACTGGTCGATTGTTCTCATCGGGCGTGAGCCAGTCGACCGCTCCTGGCTGCCGACGGACCTGACCGGCAAGGACGTGTTGTGCCTGGCCTCCGGCGGTGGCCAGCAGGGTCCGATCCTCGCCGCCGCAGGGGCGCGGGTCACCGTATTCGACAACTCACCCCGCCAGCTCGGCCAGGACCAGATGGTGGCGGCGCGCGACGGACTCGAGCTGCGCACCGTCCTAGGCGACATGCGCGACCTCAGCGCCTTCGGCGACGCAACATTCGACGTCGTATTCCATCCGGTCTCTAACCTATTCGTACCAGACTTGGCACCGGTGTGGCGTGAGTGCTTCCGCGTCCTGCGACCGGGCGGAACTCTGCTCGTGGGCTTCCTCAACCCTGATGTGTACTTGTTCGACCACGAGGCGCTCGACGAGCGCGGCGAGCTGATCGTCGTGCACAAGCTGCCCTACAGCGATGTCACGCAGTACTCCGCCGAGGAACGCGCCACGAAGTTCGGCGCGGATGCCGCTCTTGAATACAGCCACACCCTCACCGACCAGATCGGCGGGCAACTCGCCGCGGGGTTCGTCCTCGCCCGGTTCGCGGAAGCGCCGCACCAATCCAACGCATCCGCTCAATACATGTCGAACTATTTTGCGACGCTGGCGGTCAAGCCGGGCTGACCCAGCCGTGGGGTCGGCCGAGACGACCGTGTCTCCGAATGGCCAAGTGGAGCGCTGTGCCAGCCCGACCCCCACTAACTCCGCTGAGCCAGTTTGCGACGTGGACGGTGAAGTCGGCCCCGCGCCGCGGGCCGCGGCGGCCGACCCGGTTCTGAAGCCGGTCGAAGGCCACGCCGCGGAGCCGTCGTTGAGGACGGCGACGAGCTCACCGTCGAGGACGGCGTCCGGCAGGCCGGCGGCAGCGGCCGCGACATCGGAGAATGGGCCGGACAGACCGGTGCCATGCCGGCTCCACACCCGTCGGGTCGCGGTGTGGATCTCGCAGCTCCAGCCCCCACTTCGGTTATGCGCTGTTGAGCTGTCCACGGACTATCGTCCACCGTCATGTCAATGACGGGTTGGCGGGTGCACTTGCCCCACCGAGACCTGGCCTGGCCGCGCGAAGGGACCTCGTTCATACGGGAGTTCAGTGCCCTGATCGCCGGTCTCGATCTGCGACTGGACGACCTGGGCGTGTCCGAGGGCCAGCCCTTCCTGATCAGTCCGGCGGGCCAGTACGACGTGGCGTTGAACCGCTACTTCCCGGTGTGGCCGGCGTCGTCACCGTGGAACACGCAGGCCGCGCATGCCCGGGATCGGCGCACCTTCTTCGACGTCCTGTGGTTCGCGCGAGATCGGTGTGACTGGCGTGAGGCGACCGTGGACGATCGGGCGGCATACGAGTGGTGGCGTCGTCGCGATGACGATGGGCCCCGTGTGGAGGACGCCGGCTGGGACCGGGAGGTCTCCACGGTCACTGCTCGTCGCCCTGTCACTACCTGCGGCGTGGGCATTCGTGGGTGGGACAGCCGGCCCAAGACCGTCCCTCGCACTGAGTAGATCCGTTCGTCCTTGAGCCGGAGACGGCTCAAGGACGAACGGACGATGGCGCGGTAGACATCGATCCAGGTGCGGTCTTCGTGAGATCAGCGGAGACGGCAGATCATCTCGGTCGGAGCAAGGAGACCTTGCTCGATGTTCTGGAGCACCTTTGCGACCTTGGTCGATGCGTCGGTGCCCATCGCCACGCTGATCGGGGACGGAGGCGTGCCCCCGCCCGCAGGGTTGTGCGGCGTGCTGTTCCGGTGGTGCGCACCGCCCGCGTCACGAAGCGACTGGACGGCTTGAGAGCGGTGATCGTGCTCGGCGACGATGTCGAACCCGGCTTTGCGCAGCAGCGACCGGTATTCCTGGGGGCGGGCCAGGAAGCTGTGTTCGGGCTGCGAGGCCCACGGGAGTGGGTAGCTGACGAGGGTGGGATCGCCGAGGAGCATGACGTCGTACACGATGAAGAGGCCGTTGTCGGTCAGGACGCGGCTGATCTCGGTGAACAGGCGGGCCTTGTCCTCGATGTTCATGCCAACGTGCAGCATCCAGGCCCGGTCGAAGCTCGCCTGGGGAAAGGGCAGTGCGGTCACGTCCCCCTGCTGGAAGCGGGCCCGGTCGGCGAGGCCCACACGATCGGTGAGCCGGCGCGCGACGTCGACGTACTCCTCGGTGAGGTCCACGCCGGTGACATCGGCGCCTGCGTGCTGGGCCAGATGGCGGGCCGGACCGCCCAGGCCGCTTCCCACGTCAAGGACACGCAGCCCCGCTCTCAGCTCCAGGTGTTCGGCCAGCTCTCGCGTCGCCGCATGGCCGCCGATATGGAACTCGTCCACGCCATGAAGGTCGTCGGTGGTGAGCGTCGTATGCCCCGGGTAGAGGCGGTCGAGCGCTTCGTCGATCTTCCGGCGCAGGTCGCCTTGCCGGTAATGGCGTGCTACGGCGGACGGCTGCTGTGCGGTCACGGGAACGTCCTTCCGGTCATGGGGGATCGAAGCGCGGGCCAAGGTCCTGAGGGGCTGCGGATCGTGGTGGCGAAGAAGGCGGATTCAGGGGTGTTGTCCTAGTCGTGATCGGTGGCGAGGGCGACGTGCCGCCAGGCGTCCATCTCCTTGCGGAAGGTGTCCAGCTTGGAGTCGAAGGCTTGCAGGGTGTCGGCTCCGAGCGGGAGGCGCAGGGGCGGCTCGGCGACGGCGGCCATCTGGACAATGGCGCGCGCGGCCTTGACCGGGTCGCCGGGCTGGGCGTGGTTCAGGCTCGCGGCGGCCGCACGCATCGCGCCGACGGTGGGCGCGTAGTCGTCGATCGTGTCGGGGCCGGTGTGCAGGCTGGCGGGGTCGAGGAAGTCGGTGCGGAAGAAGCCCGGTTCCACGAGCGTCACGTGGATGCCGAGGGGGGCCAGTTCGGTGTGGAGGGTCTCGGTGAAGCCTTCGACGGCGAACTTCGTGGAGGCGTAGATGCCCCAGCCCGGCGCGGTGGCGAAGCCCACGATGGAGCTGATGTTGATCACGTGGCCGGAGTGCTGGCGCCGCAGTACCGGCAGTACGGCGCGTTGGACGGCGAGCGGGCCGAACACGTTGGTCTCGAACACCGCGCGGACCGCGGCGTCGTCGGACTCTTCGACGGCGGCGAGCAGTCCGGTGCCGGCGTTGTTGACCAGGACGTCGATCCGGCCGAACCGCTCGACCGCCGCGTCGACGGCCGCTTGGATGCTCTGGTGGTCGGTCACGTCCAGCGGCACGGTGAGCAGCGCGTCGCCGACGTCGGGAAACTGCTCGCGGACGGTTTCGGCCTTCCGCGCGGTCGCGACCACCTGGTGGCCGGCGGCGAGGGCGGCACGGGTGATCTCCAGGCCGAAGCCCCGGGACGATCCAGTGATGAACCAAACGCTCATTGTGTACTCCGTGTTCAGGCAGTGGGCAGGTCGAAGGCCGCGCGGTTCTGGGCGACGAAGGTCTCGACGTCGAGGGGATCGCTGCCGCCGATCGTCTTCACCAGGTCGTTGGTGCCGGCGAAGACGCCGTTGCGGTAGTCGACGGCCACGGCGAGCAGGTGCTGGATCAGATGGTCAGGCGCGCCGCGCCCGTGCAGGATGGCGGCGAATTCGTCGAGTTCGATGGGGACGTAGGTGACTTCACGGTCCAGCGCCCGCGACATCTTCTCGGCGATCTCGTAGTGGTTGAGCTCCTCGGCTCCGTACAGCGGGTAGATCTGGCCGGCGTGCGGGGCGGGGTCTTCCAGGATGGCCGCGATCACCTTCGCCTGGTCGCTTTCCGCGATGGGGGCGTGGCGTCCGTCGGCGAACGGCAGGCGCAGTTCGCCGGTTCCGTCCGCCCAGGTGTCGATCAGCCACTGGGCGAAGAAGGTCGGGCGGATGTGGGTGACGGGGACCGGGGCGTGATCCAGGACGCGTTCGGCGACCCAGTGCTGACGTGCCGCGTTGCTGGCGGTGTTGCGGCGGGCGGAGACCTGCGACATGTTCACGATCGCCTGGACGCCGTTCTCCTCCGCCGCCTGGGCCACGTTCGCGGTGGCGTCCATCAGGCCGGGGCGGATCGGATAGGTGAAGTACAGGGCATCGATCCCCTTGGTCGCCTGGGCCAGGGAGTCCAGGTCGAGGACGTCGCCTTCCACAATGTCCGCTCCGAGGGCGGCAAGCCGCTCGGCGCGCCCGTCGAGGCCGCGGACGAGTGCGCGGACGCGGTGCCCGCGCTGGAGCAGGAGTTCGGTGGTGTGGCCGCCGGTTTTGCCGGTGGCCCCGATCACGAGGAGGTTGCGTTCCATGATGGTGATCTCCGTTTCTTGAGAGGGAGCTGGTGGGAACTCCAGCGTCAGTCCTTCGAGCGGGTGTCGCAGGAGATGAGTGCGAGGCGGTGCGAGGCCCGTCGCGGGAGGCCGCGGTTGCCGGCCCGCCTCGAGTGACCATGGCCGTGTGGTCAGGGTGTGTGGCCGGGCCGGAGGGCGAGCAGCGCGGCGGCGGCGGCGATTCCGGCGCCGGCCTGGACGGACCAGGCATGGTCGAACCCGGTGGTCGTGGCCTGGGGGGCGAGGGCGACAAGCAGGGCCACGCCCACGGCGCTGCCGATCTGCCGGCTCATGTTGAGTACGGCGCTGCCGGTGGCGGCGCGTTCGGGCGCGAGGGTGCCGGCGGCGGCGAACAGCGGCGCCTGGGTCAGACCGCCGGCCAGGCCGACCAGGATCAGGCCCGGGAACATGCCGCCCCAGTAGTCAGGGGTGGTGTGCACGGTCGCGATCCAGTAGCCGGCGGCGAGTGCCATGGCCAGCGTGCCGGTCACGGCGGGGGCGGTGCGTCCGAAGCGGCGCTGGATGGGGCCGGCGTTCATCGCGAAGGCGATCGAGGTCAGGGGGGCCGGGGCGATGGAGACGCCGGCGCGCAGCGGGCTGAAGTGCCAGACCTCCTGCATGAACAGGGCGGTGCTGAGCAGGACGATGGCGAAGCCGGCGGAGAACAGGAACAGGGCCACGGTGGCGGCGGTGAACGGCCTGCCGGCGAACAACTGCTTCTCGATCACCGGCGCCTTGGCGCGGAGGGTGCGCTCGACGGTCGCGGCAGCGGCCAGGGCGGCTGCCGCGAACAGGGCCACGGTGCGGATGTCCGTCCAGCCCCACCCCGGCCCCCGGACGGTGGCGAGCACCAGCAGGCTCACGGCCAGCAACAGTGCGAGGGCGGAAGCCGCGTCCGGTACAGCGGCACCCTTGGGCTGACGCACCTCGGGCAGCAGCAGCGCGCCGGCGACGAGGGTGGCGATGCCGACGGGAACGTTGATCAGGAAGATCCACCGCCAGTCGAGGGTGACGAGCAGACCGCCGACGGGCGGGCCCGCCGAGGCCGCGATCGCGCCCACGCCCGCCCACAGGCCGACCACCAGGGTGTGCTGGCGCTTGGGGAAGCTCGGGTAGAGCAGGCCGAGCGAGGTCGGCACGATCATCGCCGCGCCGACGGCCTGGAGAGCCCGGGCGCCGACCAGCACGCCGAGGCTGGGTGCGGCGGCCGCGATGGCGGAAGTGAGGGTGAAGAGTGCCACTCCGGAGAGCAGCATCTTCTTGCGCCCCCAGTGATCCGCGATCCGGCCCGCGGGCACGAGCAGGGCGGCGAAGACGATCGCGTAGGCCGACAGAACCCACGACACGCTCGCGACGCCCGTGCCCGGGAACGACTGCCCGATCCCGTCGAGGGCGACGTTGACGACGAAGAAGTCGAGCTGTGCCATGAAGGCGACGGCCCCCAGCACCGCCATGATGCTCCAGCGGCGCGGGTGACCCGCCTCGGTGGCGGCCGGGGCCGGGCCGGTTCGCGGTGTCGTCGCGACGGCCTGCAGTGAAGCCTGTGTGGACATTCCGTCCGCCTCCCCAGAGGAATGGGCTTGACAGCCCTTTTTGGTCTGCCTCCAGGAGACACCTCGCGGAATGGGTTGTCAAGCCCTTTTTTGCGGTACGATGGCCACCATGACCACCACCAGCGAAGCGCCGGGTCGGAAGCTGACCGCCAAGGGCCTGGCCACACGCGAACGAATCGTCAGGGCGGCCGCCGAGCTGATCTACGAACACGGTGCGCAGAACACCAACAACGAGCAGATCCGGGAGGCCGCCGGGGTCAGCGGCTCGCAGTTGACCCGCCACTTCCCCACCAAGGAGTCCCTGGTGCGCGCGGTGCTCGCCTGGCAGGCCGACAGCATCGTCGCCCGCCACCAGGCGCCCGAGTTGGGTGAACTGGACAGCTTCGCCGCCCTGTACCGGTGGGCCGACATGTACGTCGCATCGCAGGACATGCTGCGCGGCGGCTGCACGTTCGGCTCGCTGGCCGCTGAGGTCGTCAAGACCGAGCCCTCCCATCGGGACGCGGTGGCAGACGGCTTCGAGCGGTGGCAGGAGCTGTTCAAGCGCGGCCTGAGCAAGATGCGCGAGCGCGGCGAGTTGCGGCCGGAGGCCGACCCGGCCGCGCTCGCCCACCTGCTCGCCGCCGCATTCCAGGGAGGAGCACTGCTGGACCAGGCAGCTGGCGAGTCCACACCCCTGCGTGACGCGCTGTACGGGGCCCTGGCCTACATCGAGTCGTTCGCCGCGGAACGCTGACCATACTGCGGAGTGCGGACCCTCGAGCGAGCAGCGTTCAGGGAGTGTCGGAGACGACTGGGCGGGGCGTCCGCTGGGACCGGGACTGCGTCGTGAGCGGGAGTCCTTCGAATGCGTGATCGGCAACGCGCTCCAGCGCGGCTGCGTCGAGCCCGGCCTTGGCCATCACTTCCATGCCGCGGTTGACGGCCATGAGTAGTTGGCTGATTTCGGAGGCGTCCGCCTCGGGTTCGAGGTCGCCATGGCGCTGTGCAGCCTGAACGCACTCGGTCAGTGAGCCCTCGATTCTCCTGAGGGCCTGTCGGACTCGTTCGTCGGCCTGCGGATCGTGGTCGACGCCCTCGATGACGAAGCCGGTCACCATGCAGCCGAGCCGGTCGGGGTCGTCGTGGACGAATCGCGCCGACTTCACGAGATATGCCCGCAGCCGTTCCAGCGCGGTCTCGTCGGGGCCTTCGAGTACGGCCGCCCAGGCAGTCTCAGTGCGGTCGCAGTAGGCCGCCAGCGTCTGCAGGTAGAGCTTGCTCTTGTCGCCGAAGGCGGCGTAGAGGCTGCCGCGGCCCAGCCCGCCGGCCTTGGCGATGTCGTCAACGCTCGTACCGGCGTATCCGGTACGGCGGAACTGTCGCTCGATGGCCTGTACGACCTTGTCCTTGTCGAAACCTGGTGGGCGTCCCATGGGGCCAGTTTACAGGTCACGCGAGCATTCTTGACATACCGTTCCAGAACTTCCTAGGGTTCTTGACAGGGCGGTCCAGAACTCTGCCGCCAGTCACTCACGGCATCCCTCAAAGCCCACGGAACGGATGAGACGCATGTCTTCGCAAGATCAGATGGCCCCTGCGCGAGCGCAGACAGAAGGCGGGGGTACATCGAGAGCACGGCCGGCCCTCATCCTCGCTGTGCTGGCCATGGCGAGTTTCCTCGGCCAACTCGACGTGTGGATCACCAACGTCGGTCTGCCGAACATCGGGCAGGGCTTGGGTTCGACCTCTTTGTCGGACCTGAGCTGGGTGCTCAATGGCTACGCGATCGTCTTCGCGGCCCTTCTCGTCCCTGCGGGGCGGCTCGCCGACCGCTTCGGACGCAAGAGCGGCTTCCTTCTCGGCATGGCCGTCTTCGTAGCGGCGAGTCTCGGGGCGGCCCTGTCCGGCGATGTATGGGTGCTGGTCGTCTTCCGTGCCCTTCAGGCGGTGGGCGCCGCCCTGCTGACCCCCGCCAGCCTCGGCCTGGTGTTGACGAGCGCACCCGCTGACAAGGTGGAGCGGTACGTCAAGCTCTGGTTCACCGCAGGCTCGCTGTCCGGGGTGTGCGGACCGATTTTCGGCGGGCTGCTGGTCCAGATCTCCTGGCGGTGGCTGTTCCTGGTGAACATTCCTGTCGGACTGCTCGCCATCGCGCTGGCCGCCCGGCTCGTGGCCAACGTCAAGCACGAACAGGACGCCCGCATCCCCGACCTGCTCGGCGGCGTCCTGCTGATCGTCGTGGTCGGTGCCCTGGCTCTCGGCGTGGTGAAGGCGCCCGACTGGGGCTGGTCGGACACCCGGGTCATCACGTCCCTGGTTGTGGCAGTGGTCGGGTTGCTGGCGTTTCTGTTCCGCTCGTCACGCCACCAGGTGCCGGTAGTCGACCTTTCTCTCTTCCGTGACCGGATCTTCGCCTCGGCGAACCTCGCCGGCATGCTGCAAGTGGCCGCGTTCGGCAGCCTCCTGCTGTCGACGATCCTCTGGCTGCAGACCCACTGGCACTACTCCGCCATCAAAACCGGGTGCGCCAGTCTTCCCGGCCCGATCGGCTTCGCCCTGGCTGCCACTGCCAGTGAAACCCTCCAGCGCCGGTTCCGGATCCCGGCCGGCGTCATCGCGGCGGCCGGCAGCGCGATCGCCTCCGCCGGCATCCTTCTCTTCGCCGTTCTGCTGCACAACGACCCGAACTACGCCTCCGGAGTCCTCCCGTGCTGGCTGCTCTTCGGGTTCGGCGCCGGCTTGGCGCTCCCGACCGTCGTCTCTTCCGCGACGGTCGGTCTGCGCCCCGAGCAGGCCGCTACCGGCAGCGCGATCGTGACCATGTCGACTCAGATCGGTTCGGTCGTCGGCATCAGCATCCTGGTCGCCATGCTCGGCACCGCCTCCGGTGGAGCCTCCCTGGAGACCTATCGGCACGCATGGCTGGTCACGATGGCTCTCATGGCTGTCGCGGGTGTGGTGTCGCTGGGCGTCTCGCAGAAAAGGGCGGTGGCAGTCCGATGACGGCGTCCGTTCCGGCTCAGGCTTCTTGCGCCACGGCGCCAGGCAGCGGGCGGGCCCGCTGGCTCGGCCTTCTGGTGGTCTGTCTCGGCGTCATGATGGCCTTCGTCGACGTCACCTCCACCATCTCGGCCCTGGGCGACATCCAAAGCGACCTGCACGTCACCGCGAGCACGCTGGTATGGATCACCAGCGCGTACAGCCTCGCTGTCGTGAGCTTCGTGATGTCCGCCGGGACCTTCGGCGACCTCGTAGGGCGTCGACGCGTGTTCAGTCTGGGTGCCGCCGTCTTCCTGGCCGGCAGCGTGGTCGCTGTCTTCGCCGACAGCGCCGGCATGCTCATCACCGCACAGGCCATCGCGGGCCTCGGCGGGTCAGCCGTGTTGCCGACGAGCCTGGCGATTGTCAGTGCCACTTTCACCGACCCGCACGAGCGCACCTCCGCGATCGGCATCTGGGCCGCGTGCTCCGGAGTGGGCCTGGCCATCGGCCCGATCCTCGCCGGAGCCCTGCTCGCACACTTCTCCTGGCACGCCGTCTACATCGCCAACATCGTCATTGCCGGCGCGGCCCTCCTCCTGGCCCCGGTCTTCGTGGCCGAGTCAAGACATCCCACGCGCAAGCCCGATCTTGCGGGCCTTGTCCTGGGCACAGTGATGACGGCCTCTGCTACCTACGCGATCATTCAGGGTGGCGCCACCGGATACACCAAGGTACCGATCATCACCATGTATGTGGTCTTCGCTGTATCTCTGTTCATGTTCGTGCGCGTAGAACTCCGTCACCCCGACCCCATGCTGGACCTGAGGCTCTTTCGGAGCGCTTCCTTCTCGGCCGTCATGGGCGTGGCTGCTGTGAGCGTTTTCGGACTGGTCGGTGTCGCCCTGCTCAGCGTGCTCTACATGGAACGCGTGGGACAGACCAGTCCCCTCGACGTCGGCGTGCGCCTGCTGCCACTGTTCGGAACGTTCCTCCTGGTCACCGTGGTGGCGGCCCGGGTGCTGGTACACCGGGTCGGCTTCACACCGTTGATCACCGCGGGCCTCGTCCTCATCGGAGCCGGGTCTCTCGCACTGCTCGCGACCGATGCCTCGGGAGGTTATGGGGCGATGTGGCCCGGGCTGCTCGTGGCGGGCGTCGGCGCGGGCCTGCTGACGGCGCCTTCGACGGCTGCGGCGGTCAACAGTGTCCCGCCACAGCAGGAGGGCATGGCGGCAGCAGCGGTGAACATGGCTCGTCAGCTGGGAACGGTACTCGGCCCCAGTGTGCTCGGAACTGTCGTCACCAGTCGCTTCCCCCGGAACCTGCATGACCGTCTCGTCGAGGCAGGCATCCCCTCGCCGCAGACGGACAGGATCGTGGAGGGTGCGTCACACGGCGGCGGCGCGACAGACCTCCCCGCATCCCTCGCTCGCGTGGTGGGAACCGCGGTACCGAGGGCGTTCACCGACGCCGTGCACTTGGGCAACGTCATAGGCGGAGTCGTACTGATCGTCATGGCCGTGCCTGCGGCGCTGTTCGTCCGCCACAAGGTTCACAGTCCCCGGACATCCGCCGAAGCGTAAGCGGTACGTCAACGGGACGGTGTGAGGCGCCCCCGGGACTTCTGGCCGAACAACGTCCCCCGGAACAGCCGGTGTTGATGGCTGAGCACAAGCATCAACACCGGCGCCGCCCGCGAACCGAGCACCGGTCAAACGGAGGGCTGGACCCCCAGGCGACGCCGTGATCAACCGTCGGGCCACTTCAAGCCAGACTGAAACCGTGCGCCTGACGCCCCGCGCCGGCGTGCGCGCGAAAAGGAGACACCGCCATGGCCAAACTCCTGCTCAGCATCCACGTGCTGGCGGCGATCCTGCTCATCGGACCGGTCACCATTGCGGCGAGCTTGTTCCCGCGTTTTGCACGCCAGGCACTGGCCGACGGACCCGAGCAGCAGTCGGCCAAGGGATCGGTCCGGCTGCTGCACCGGATCTGCCGGGTCTACTCCGTGGTCGGCATCTCCGTCCCGGCCTTCGGCATCGGCACTGCCCAGGTGATGGGCGTGATGGGCAGCGCCTGGCTCATCGCCTCCGTGGCTCTGACAGCGGTGGCCGCCGTCCTGCTGGGCATCGCGGTGCTTGGCACCCAGGACGACGTGGTCACCCAGCTCGACAAGCCCGAACAGGCGTCGACCGCCGCGGAATCCCTGATCGCCCGGCTGCCCCGCCTGTCGATGATCACCGGCCTGTTTGCCCTCGCCTGGCTGATCGTGGTGGTCCTGATGATCGCCCGCCCCGGCTCGACGACAGGCGCATAACGGCTCAACCACCGCAGTGAACCCCGCGCTCTGCCCATGGCTGTTGACGTGGTCGTGCTGTTCAACAGCGTGCGGGTGCGACCCGGGGCAAACGGAACTGATCGCAGAAGGGGGCGGGGCCTTTCACGCGGGAGAGCCCCCGACATCGGACCATGGGCAGGACCAAACCCTGTCCATAGCTTCGGCTCGCCCACTCAGCCCGGCCGAAGATCAGAGTCGGCAACTGTGGCGGCAAGCATCGGCGCCGTCGCGCCCCGCGGCCTCCGCGACCACGCCTCCGAAGGCACAAGAAGCCTAGGAAGGCGTGGTGCTGACAGGGGGGCGCATTACCGCCGGCGTCGTCCGCGTCGGTGAGACAGCGCGCCGGCCTCCTACTCCAGCTTCAGGCTTCGTCGCTGACCTCCTCGTTCTGCTGGAGCGTCGGGGCTTCGACGGAGCACCCCGCTACCTGGGACGCGAGGGCTCCACGGATGTCCTCAGCTACCTGTCCGGTGACGTCCCGGCACGATTCCGTGCCTGGGCGGATCAGCAGGTCGCTGCCGCCGGATCGCTTCTGCGCGCACTGCACGACGCGACCCGCAACAGCGCTTTGGCGGGGAGCTTTCCCGTCGTCTGCGACCACGACTGTGGGCCGAACAACGTGGTCTTCCGCCAGGTTCAGGTGCGGGTCGATGCGTACGGACTCGATGCCCATGAACGCGGTGAGCTCGTTGACGCCATCCTGGAACGGCGGAGCCGTAATGCCCGTTTCTGGGCCGAGTGGGACCCTCTGCGCGACGGCTTCGGTGAACGGCGTCCTCACCGGCTGGGCCGATACCCTCTGATCTTTGTCGGCTGCTGACAGCGTCCGGTGAGGTGTCGCCCTCTACTCGCCCATTGACGGGGAGTAGAGGGCGGAGGCTCAGGCCTTGCCTTGCAGACGCCAGATCTGGTTCTTCTTGGTGCCGAGGGCGCTCGCGGCATCGCAGGTCCACTGGTGGATCAGGGCCCGCGGCTGGGTGGAGACGTTGGAGACGTCGACGCACTTTCCGCTGTGCACGGCCACGAGTTGGTAGTCGTGGCTGTTGCCGAGTGCGGTGACGGGGGTGAGGGTGAACATCTGGTTGGTCTGGCCGTTGCAGGTGTACTGGTCGACGGCGGCGCCGTCGACCGTGGAGGCGCCTGAGACGTCCAGGCACTTGCCGCTGAGCTCGTTGACGATCGTGTAGGTGTTGGTCCGGCCGGCGACCGGTTTGAGGTCGAGCATCTGCTGGTAGCCGCCCTCGCAGTAGTACTGCTGGTACTGGGTGCCGTTGGCGGTGCTGAGGTCGCTGTCGTCGAGGCACTGACCGCTGTTCTGGCTGACGGCGACCGTGGAGACGGTGGTGTTGGAGGGCGGCAGCAGGGTGACGGTATAGCCGTCCTTGGCGTTCGACCAGGGGATGCTCACCGACGTGGCGTTGTTGCTCACCGTCAGGGTGGTGTCGGAGACGGTCTCCGGGCCGGTCACCGCGGCCCCGTTGTTGTAGGGGACGCGCTGGACGACCGCGCGGACCTTGCCGCTCTCCACGACCGACGTGGTGTTCAGGCCGGTGAGGTTGACGGTGACGGTGCCGGTGTTGCCGTTGCTGCCGAGGAGGATCTTGGCGTTCTTGGCGGTGTTGTCCTTGGTCGCCAGGCCGTCGGTGCCGGTGCCGGGGATCAGGTTGACGATGTTGCCGCTCTGCGAGCCGTAGTAGCGGTACATGAACCACTCGCCGAGCGGCACGTACTGGCCGGCGCTGTTCTTGGTGAGCAGGTTGGCCTCGTAGTCGTGCAGGTTCGTGCCCCCGCCCCAGTTGCCGCGCAGCCCGTCGGCGCCGACCCGTTCCAGGCGGCCGATGAACCAGGCGCCGCCGCCCGGGGACTGCATGGACAGCGTGGCGTACTCGTTGATCTGGTACGGCCGGGAGTTGGTCAGCCCCGCCGCGGTGAGGGTCGAGTTGGCGCGGCCGACATCGGTGACCGGGTCGCCCGGTTCGTCGTGCCAGCTGTAGATGTCCGGGGCGACGTTGTTGGCCTTGACGTAGGACAGGTAGGTCGTCCACCAGGTGTTGGAGGTGTTGGGCTGGCTCGCGGTGCTGGGTCCGACGATCAGCTGGTTGGGGAAGGCGGCCCGTACCTTGGCGTAGAACCGGGACCACATCTGCAGGTACTGACTCTGCGAGGCGCCCCAGAAGTTGCTGCCGTCGGGCTCGTTCCACAGGTCCCACTGGACGGTCATGTTGTTGGCCTTGACGTCACTGATGAGCTGGGTGACGAAATTGTCGAACTGCGTCCAGCTGCCGTTGTCGCCGGGCCAGCCCTGGCTGGTGGTGCCGTCGGCTCCCCACAGGTCGTGCGGGAGCAGGACGAAGGTGCCGCCCAGGGCGACCGTCCGCTTGTACTGGGCGAGGGTGGAATTCCAACGGGTCTGGTAGTCGGCGAGGCTGGTGGCGTAGCCGCCGCTGTTGAGCTGGGCGCCGCCGGCTCGCATGAAGTGCCACTTGATGTCCTTGAAGAAGTGGTCCTGGGGCAGTGAGCCGTCCGGGGTCATTCCATAGATCGTGCCGGAGGCGTGGTACGTAGGGGCGCCTCCGGAGGTGGCGAAATCCACGGTGACGCTCGTGTCGGCGGCATGTGAGGCGGTGGCGGGCAGCAGGCTCGCCGCCAGGGTGGCCAGCAGGACGGCGGCTGTGGAAAGTGGGCGTGGTGAACGCAGGCGCATGTGCGGCTCTTTCGTCGGGGGAGGGAGGAGGGACCGTCGCCCGCTACTTCGCGGCGAGCGGGGTGACGGCGATCCGGTCGATGACCGGCGCGTACGGGGACCGCTGGTCGTACTGGTTGTAGGTGTCGCCGTTGAAGTCGGGCAGTTCCGCCGCGGTGAAGGACAGCCGGTTCGTGCCCTTTTTCAGCGTCACCGGGACGGTCAGTTCCCAGAAGTTGTCGAAGTGGAAGGTCGTCGGGAACAGCACCCTGCGGGCCGGTCCGCCGTTGACCGAGAGGTCGGCGTGCCGGGCGATCGGGTCGGGGTTGTAGTGGGTCGCGGGTGCCTGCTCGCCGTTGGAGTACCGGATGGTCACCGCGTGCCGTCCGGAGTGCCGGGCGGTGACGTCGACGGTGAGGGCGTTGGCCTTTCCGTCGCCTATGTCGGTGACCGCCTTGCCGGCGGAGGCGAAGGTGTAGGCGTCGGTCACCTTGGCGGCGCCGGTCACGGTGCCGTCCTCCGCCTGGTACACCTTGGTCGTCAGGGTGCCGCTGGACGGGGTGACCCGCAGCCGGTCGAGGGCCAGTTCATGTGAGGCGCCGGTGACGGTGATCTTGTTGATGCCGCCGGACAGGAACATCCGGACCCGGTCGGTGCCCTTCTTGCCGCCTCCGACCTGGGGCACGTCGAGCTTCTCGCCGTTGAGGGAGAGACTCGCGCGGCCGCCGCCCAAGTGGTCGACGGACACGGTCGCTTCACCATCGGTGCGGGAGTAGACCCAGAAGGTCGCGGAGTCGCCCTTGGCCAGTGGCACGGCGCCGGCGCCCGAGGTGCCGGCGTAGGTGTAGCCGGGGCGGGATCCGGAGAGGGTGGCGTATTCGGCCTCGTAGACCGCGGGCGCGGTCACATGCCGGTCGCGCAGCGACAGATCCATCTTGTCGATGATGGCGTCGCCCTTGGTGACACCGAGATCCGGATCCTTCGCGGCGAGCGTGATGCGGTGCTTGCCCGCGGTCAGCTTCACCTGGGTGTCGGTGTGACCCCAGACCACCCACTTGTAGCCGAGGGGCAGCCGCAGCTCCTGCGGGCCGGCGCCGTCGACGCGCAGGAAGACGTTGGTCGGGCCCTGTTCCTTCACCAGGTCGTACAGGTTGTAGGAGTTGGCGAAGACGCTCAGGTCGTAGGTGCCGTCCTGCGGGACGTCGACGTCGAAGGCGAGGACGCCGTCGGAGCCGGTGCGCAGGCCGCCCACGTTGTAGGAGCCGGAGGTCGCGAAGCCTCCGACGTTCGTGGGCGTGCCCTCGGGGCCGTTCTTGGAGTAACCGCTGCCGGTGTAGGTGGCGTTCTCCGCCTCGTACGTCCGGCGCCAACTGACGGAGGGCGTGTCCAGTACACCGCCGTTGCCGCCGGGGGAGAGGATCACCTGGTACGCCGACATCTCGTTCATGCCGGTCATGGGCAGGGTGACAGCGCCATCGGCACCGACCTTGAGCTCCTGATCGGCCAGCCGCAGCGGTTGGGCCGAGTCTCCGACCTGGCCGGTCCACGGGATCTCCTGCACGGTGGCGTGCACGGTCGTGCCGAACAGCTTGGGGTCGATGTTCTTGAAGACGACGTCCGCGTCGCCGCCCTTGCCGCCGAAGAGGGCCCTCGACTGCTTCTTGCTCTCGTCGAGCGTGGCGACGCCCTGGAGGGTGTACTGCTGGTTGGGGTGCGGGGCGGTCACCTGCACCGTGCGGCCGGACATCTGACCGTAGGCGTTGAACAGCCACCACTGTCCGTTGCCCTTGTTGGCCTCGACGGCGGAATCGTTGAGGTTGCCGTCGATGTTCCAGTACGCCAGGTCGGCGTCGATCTTGGACTCCTCGATGGCGGAGACCCACTGGACGACCTGGCCGGGCACGGAGAGGTGGTAGTTGTGGCCGTACTCGTTGACGTTGATCGGCAGTGGGCCGACCCCGACGTCCTTCTCCATCTGCCGGTACTTCGCCACGTTCGTGCGGACCGAGGCGGGGCTGGACAGCTCGTGCCAGGTCATCACGTCGGGGACGACGTCGTTGGCCTTGGCGTACTGGAGGAAGCCCTTGACCTGGTTGTAGGGGACGCTGGTGTTGGGTCCGGCGATGCGGGCGTCCGGGGCGAGGCCCTTGATGAGTTGGTAGACCTCCTTCCAGGCCTCGAAGTAGTACCGCGGGTCGTTCAGCCAGGAGACCTTGTTGTAGCTCCATTCGCCTGTGCCGAACATGTTCCCTTCGGGTTCGTTGAAGGGGACGAAGACGACATGGTTCCTGTAGTCACCCATGGTCAGGACCTGCTGGACCTGCTTCTTGATCTTCGCCTCGAAGTCGGCGAGTCGCGCCGGACCGTCGGCACCCGGCCACTCGTACGGGAAGCCGCGGTAGATGTCGGTCATGTAGATGTAGACGTCCTTGCCGCCGGAGTCCACGAACGGCGGCAGCATCTCCAGGGCGTCCGCCCCCGGGTGCTGGGGACCGTCCTGCGCCTTCGTCGACACCGTGCGGATGTGCATGCCCTCGAGGACGTTGCGGCTGGGCACGCCGTCGCCGTAGACGCCGTAGAGCGAGCCGGAGGCGCCGCCGTGGAAGGCGCCGGTGTCATCGGACAGGTCGATCGCGAGCTGCTCCGGCTCGGCCGCTCGGGCCGAGCCGACGGTGGGTGCGGCGAGTAGGGCGGCGAGGGCCGCGACGGTGGTGGCACCGGCGCCGGCTCTTCTTCTGCTGCGTCTGGATCGCACTGAGGTCTCCGTGGGGTGATCCGTGCCGTCCGGGATTCGAACCGGTTCGATGGACATCGAGCCGGGCGGGCCTGGTGTCATGCCGTCAGACTCGGGGTGGCGCAGGGAAGATGTGGTGGCTGCGTCGAACCGGTTCGCCGGAAGCTAGCACCGGTGGAAATGGGCCAGCAATACCTCCGACGCGGACTGGCCGCCGTTTTCCCGAAGTGTGCGCCAAGTATTGACAGGCGACCCGCCCCCTCCTAACTTCCCTTCACGCGAACCGGTTCGACAACTGGCTCGCCATCGAACCGGTTCGAAGAAGGAGTCCCGTGAACATCGGTGAGATCGCCCGGCGGGCCGGTGTCTCGCGGAGCACCGTCTCGTACGCGCTCAGCGGTAAGCGTCCGGTGTCCGACGACACCCGGCAGAAGATCCAGCGGGTCATCGACGAACTGGGCTACCGGCCCAACGCCAGCGCCCGTGCCCTGGCCAACGGCCGGACCAGCACCCTCGGTCTGGTCTTCCCTCCCGCCGGCACCCACTACACCGGCATGCAACTCGACTTCATCGGCAGCGTGGTGGAGGCCGCGGCGGCCTACGACTACGACGTGCTGCTCTCCCCGAGCGGCGCTGACAGTGACCGTTCGTTCCAGCGGCTGCTGGGCGAGCGGCGGGTCGACGGTGCGATCCTGATGGAGATCAGACTCCAGGACGACCGGATCGATCACCTCGTCGCCGAGAACTTCCCGGCCGTCTGTATCGGCCGCACCGCGCAGCCGGACGGCGACTGGTGGGTGGGCCTGGACCACACCGCGCTGGCGGCGGCCTGTGTCGACCACCTCGCCGACCTGGGCCACCGCAGGATCGCCCTCGTGAACCGGCCCGAGCGTATGCTGCGCGCCGGCTACGAGTCGGCTCATCGAGGTCTGGACGGCTTCACCAAGGCTGCGGCCGAGCGAGGGCTCACCGCACGGACGTACAACTGCGGCGACGACGCCCCCTCCGGCCAGGTGTGCGTGGAACAGATCCTGCATGACGACCCGGCCACCACGGCACTGGTCACGCTCAACGAGGCCGCGCTGGGCGGTATTTACCGTGGCCTGGCCGCGGCGGGCCGCCATGTGCCGCGCGACTTCTCCGTCACCGGGGTCGTGGCCGGCCGGTGGGCGGAGACGGTGACCCCGCAGCTCACCGCGGCGGATGTGCCCGCAGAGCAGATGGGACACCTCGCCGTCGAGTTGCTCGTCGAGCGGCTGGACCATCCCGAAGCGGCGCCACGCCACCACCTGCTCGCCCCACCCATCTCGCTGCGCACGAGCACTGGCCCCGCCCACACCCACCCGGATGCCGGGCCCGGCTCGATCGCCTGACCTTCACCCACTTCCCCCCACGTCCACAGCTCCGCTTCTTCACCGGCCGTGCTCGGCCGGCTGCTTCCCGACCCGCAGCTTCGGCATGCCCTTGCCGAAAACACGAAGGAACGCGCCATGAACGGATCCACCGGACGGCGGCTCACCGCCGCGGCCCTGACCGTCGTCGCCCTCACCACAGGCACCACCGCATGCTCGTCCGGGGGCAGTTCGTCCGCGAAAGGGGAGAACGGCGGCACCTACACCCTCTGGGACCCCTACCCGCAGTTCGCCAAGGACTCGGCGTGGGCGAAGCTGCTCGACGGCTGCGGCGCCAAGGCGGGCGTCAAGATCAAGCGGACCGCGTTCGACACCAGCGACCTGGCGAACAAGGCGCTGCTGGCGGCCCAGCAGGACAATTCCCCGGACGTGCTCATCGTCGACAATCCCGTGGTCTCGACCCTGGCGGAGGCGGGGGTGCTGACCACGACGGCCGACAACAAGGTGGACACCTCGAAGGTCGACCCCAACCTCCTCGCGGCAGGCCAGTCGGGCGGGAAGACCTACGGAACACCCATCGGCGCCAACACCCTTGCCCTCTACTACAACAAGAAGGTCCTCAAGGCCGCGGGCGTCGACATCGCTTCGGTCAAGGACTGGCCGTCGCTGACGGCGGCCCTGGAGAAGGCCAAGAAGGCGGGCAAGAAGGGCATCACCTTCTCCGCGATCGGCACGGAGGAGGGCAGCTTCCAGTTCCTGCCGTGGCTCTGGGGCGCGGGCGCGAAGCTCACCCAACTCGACTCCTCCCAGGGCGAGTCGGCGCTGTCCCTCTGGAACGGCTGGCTGAAGAACGGCTACGCGCCCAACTCGGTGCTCAACAACACGCAGACCACCAGCTGGCAGGAGTTCGCCACCGGCGACTACGCCTTCGCCGAGAACGGCACCTGGCAGCTCGCCAACGCCGAGAAGGCCGGATTCGAATACGGCGTGCTCCCGATACCCGGAGCTTCCGGTGGCAACGCCGCGGCCCCGACCGGCGGTGAGTTCGTCACCGTCCCCGTCCAGGGCGACACCGGCCGCTACGCCACCACACGCAAGCTGGTCTCCTGCCTGACCAGCACCGACAACCTCTACGCCACCGACACCACCCTGTCCTACGTGGCCCCCACCAGCGTGGTGCAGGACAAACAGGTGGCATCCGACGCCAGATTGAAGCCGTGGGTCGAGGCGGTCAAGGCGGCCAAGGGACGCACCAGCGACGACCTCGGCACCAAGTACCCCAAGATCTCGGAGCAGATGTGGAAGGCGGTTCAGACAGCCCTCAGCGGGTCCAAGTCCCCGAAGGACGCGCTAACTGCGGCCCAGAACGCCGTCAAGTAACCGGAACACAAGGGTCGTTGATGAACCACACGACACATCTGGCGGACCGTGGACCCCTGCTCGACCGGAACGGGGCGGCCACCGCCGCCCCGTCCCCGGCCCGCACGGCGCCCCGCCGCCGTCTCACCTCCCAGCAGTGGGCCGCCTGGGCCTTCCTCACCCCGGTCACCCTCTACCTCGGCCTCTTCTACGCCTATCCGCTGTACCGCAACCTCGACCTGAGCCTGCGCCACTACACCGTCCGCTCCTTCGTCCAGGGCAACGCACCCTTCACCGGCCTCGCCAACTACCGCACCGTCTTCGACGACCCCACCTTCGCCCCGGCACTCACCCACACTGTGGTGTTCACCGCCGTCTGTCTGTTCTTCCAGTACGCCATCGGCCTGGCCCTCGCGGTCTTCTTCAACCAGCACTTCCGGCTCTCCGCGACCCTGCGCGCCCTGTTCCTCGTACCGTGGCTGCTGCCGCTGATCGTGTCGGCCTCCACCTGGTCGTGGATGCTGAACAGTGACTCGGGTGTGGTCAACGCCGCCCTGCACGCCGTCGGCATCGGTCCGGTCAACTGGCTGACGTCGCCCTCGTGGTCACTGGCCTCGGTGATCATCGCCAACGTCTGGATCGGTATCCCGTTCAACCTGGTCGTGCTGTACAGCGGCCTGCAAGCGATCCCCGGCACCCTGTACGAGGCGGCCGCCCTTGACGGCGCGAACGCCTGGCGGCGCTTCTGGCACATCACCTTCCCGCTGCTGCGCCCGGTCTCCGCCATCACCCTGCTGCTGGGTCTGGTCTACACGCTCAAGGTCTTCGACATCATCTGGATCATGACCAAGGGCGGCCCGGCCGACTCGTCCACCACCTTCGCCACCTGGTCCTACCGGCTCGGCTTCGGCAACCTGCTGCCCGCCTTCGGCCCCGGAGCGGCCGTCGGCAACCTGCTCGTCGTCGCTGCCCTGGCGTTCGGCCTGGTGTATCTCAGGGTCCAGCGAAAGCAGTACGCCCCATGACGACCATCGCGACAGCACTCCGCCCGCGCCGAGCCCGCCGGACCACCTGGTGGAAGACCGCCACCGGCCTCGCCCTCACCGCGATCATGCTGTTCCCGGTCTACTGGATGCTCAACGCGTCCTTCACCCCTGACCAGGACATGCGCAAGAGCCCGCCCGACCTGTTCCCCGTGCACGGCACGCTGGAGGGTTACCGGGCCGTCCTGGACGACCAGTTGCCTTACCTCGGCACCAGCCTCGTCATCGGCCTGGGCACGGTCGTACTGACGGTGGCGCTCGCCGCACCCGCCGGCTACGCACTGGCCAAACTCCGCCCGCGCGGCGGCGGCGTACTCAGCTTCCTCTTCCTGGTCGCCCAGATGATCCCCGGCATCATCATGGCGATGGGCTTCTACGCCATCTACCTCAGCCTCGGACTGCTCCAGTCGGTGCCCGGGCTGATCGTCGCGGACTCCACCCTCGCCGTCCCCTTCGCCGTACTGATCTTCACCGCGTTCATGTCCGGCATCCCCGACGAGCTACTCCAGGCCGCGAAGACGGACGGAGCCGGACCCCTGCGCACCTTCTGGTCGATCGTCCTGCCCATGAGCCGCAACGCCGTCGTCACGGTGTCCCTGTTCGCGTTCCTGTGGTCCTGGTCCGACTTCGTCTTCGCCAGCACTCTCGCGAACGGCGGCGCACACGAACCGATCACCCTCGGCATCTACCACTACATCGGCAACAACAACCAGCAGTGGAACGCGATCATGGCCACCGCCGTCGTGGCCTCGCTGCCCGCGACGGTGATCCTCGTCCTCGCCCAGCGCTACGTCGCCGCCGGCGTGAGTGCCGGAGCGGTGAAGGACTGACCCCGTCCGCTCAGCGCCGGTGACCCTGCTGAAGAAACGAGTACCGCTTGATGACCGCCGCCCGATCCGGCCCGGCCTTCTCCATCCACGACATACCGTTCAGCACGCACGGCTCCTGGTTCGGCATCTCGCCCGTGCTGGGCGAGAAGACGCGTGCCGACGATCTCCACCTCGTGTCCCACCAGAACGGCATGCACGCCGTCCTGCGCCTCGTCCCCGTCGATGCCACGACGGGCGAGCGGGTCGAGACCCGCGTCACGGCGACACCGAGTCAGCTCAGCTGGACCCACGAGAGCGGGCACATCGACCTCGCCTACGAGTCGCCGGACACCGTCCGCCTGCGCGGCAAGGGGGCGGGCCTGCGCATCACGGCAGCGGCGCAGACGCTGACGCCCTTCACGGGCGCGTACTTCTACCGCGACCCGTTGGACGGAGCTCACGTCTTCACCTCGTACGAGACGGGCCGCCGCTACCGGATCACCATACTGTCCGGCATCGTTCGCGAGGTCTCCGGCAGCCAGACCCTGGGCCGCGCCGAACGCGGCCTTACGGTCACCGCGGAGGCCGACGCCATCTGGGAGGCGGCCGTCCAAGAACTCGACAGCGCACGCCGGCCGTATAGCTCATCGAGGACGTTCGACGAGGTCGTGGCCGCGGCGGAGCGGGCCGTCGGCGCCTTCACCGACGCGGTCGCCCCTTGGCGATCGCCCGGCACCCCGGCCGCCGAACTCGCCGCCTACGTACTGTGGTCGGCCACCGTCGACCCGGCGGGCCTCGTCCGCCGGCCCGCCGTGCTGATGTCCAAGCACTGGATGGACAAGGTCTGGAGCTGGGACCACTGCTTCAACGCCCTCGCCCTGGCCCCCGGAGCTCCCGCGCTGGCCTGGAACCAGTTCGTTCTGCCCTTCGACCACCAGGACGAAAGCGGCGCCCTGCCCGACTCCGTGACCCACTCGGAAGTCCTCCGCAACTTCGTCAAACCGCCCATCCACGGCTGGACCCTGGCCCACCTGCGCCGACGGCTTCCCGAACCCTTGAGTTGCGCACAACTCACCGCCGCCTACGACATGTTGCAGCGCTGGACGGACTTCTGGCTCACCGCGCGCCGCGCACCTGGTGCCCTCTTGCCCCACTACCAGCACGGCAACGACAGCGGCTGGGACAACGCCACCACGTTCGACCCCGAGCGCGTGGTCGTCACCGCCGACCTGGCCGCGTTCCTCGCCCTCCAACTGCGCGAACTCGGCGCCCTGGCCACGGAACTCAGCCTCCCTGAAGCGGCCCGTGACTGGTTGCGAGCCGCGGAGGCGACCCAGACCGCGATGCTCGACGAGCTGTGGACGGGGGAGAAGTTCCTCGCTCGGGGCGCCGACAGCGGCGACACCTGGAGCAGCTCCAGCCTGCTCGACCTGATGCCGATCGTGCTGGGCGAGCACCTGCCCGAGAACCTGGGCAAGGCCCTGGCCGTCCGGATCGAGGCACACCTCACCCCATACGGTCTGGCCTCCGAACTGCCCACCTCACCGCACTACCGCCCCGACGGCTACTGGCGCGGCCCGATCTGGGCGCCCGCCACCGTCCTCATCGAGGACGGCCTGCGCCGAGCCGGCCACCACCGCCTGGCGGATGAGATCAGCGCCCGTTTCCGCAGGCTGTGCGAGACCCACGGGTTCGCGGAGAACTTCGACGCCCTGACCGGTACGGGCCTGCGCGACCGCGCATACACATGGACCGCCAGCAGCTATCTCCTCCTCGCCGAAGCCCATGAACTCCGGAACACGGCACCCATGCAGAACGGCAGATGAAAACGGCCATGGGCGAGATCACTCGGGGGTGGCCCTCGGCATCCTGCACCCGCCGCCCTCATGTGCGGGCCGACCGGCCGAACGCGTTCAGCAGCGGCACACTGCCGTGCACGACCTCCTCCAGGGAGTAGACGTCGTTGCACATCAGCGTGATGTCGATGGCGATCTCCCGCATGATCCTCAGCTGCGGGCTGTGGAAGACCGCCGCCGGCAGGCTGAGACCCGCCGCCCGTTCGGCCAGCGACAACGGCAGCGCCGTCCCGGCGACGCCCCTGCGGGCATAGAGGTAGTGCTCCATGTCCACCGGCACCCCCGGCACCGGTTGACCGCTTCGTGGGCGTGGGCGGCGAAGTAGTACTCCCACTCGTGGGCGACCCGCGCCACCCATCCGGGAGCGGCACCGTCCGTGCTGCGGCGCCAGAGGTCGGCGAACGCGGTCGAGCACGGATCGGCGCCGTGGCCGGTGCCGCTGCCGGTGCCCGTGCCGTGGACTACGTCGATCAGGCCCTGGCACACCCGGGCGACTCGGTCGGGCACAAGGCCCAGAGGGCCGTCGAGCTGATCGTCGAAGACGAAGAAGAACGCCACGACATCGGTACACAGATCCAGCCCCCGCCCGGTGGCGTAGGGAAAACCATGGGCGGCGAGCCGAGGCATGTCCCACGAGGTGTACCAGCCCACGGACCGCTCACCACCAACCAGCCCCTGCCGGCAGACCCAGTCAAGGTTGCGGCGGCGGGTGCCCTCCATGTCTGCGCTGACCCGAAGCGGGAAGGGCAGATCGAATTCGATGTCCTGTGACATGACATCCCTCCACACGGCGGCCCGCCCTCTTCCGAACCGGTCATGGCCAGTCTGTCGGCAGAGTGGGCCGTCGCCGCTGGCTACCCATGAAATACCCGCGAGGAGGAACGGCCCCGTGCCGGTAGATCGGGCGGGCGCTGGCCCGCAACAGCGCAGGCGCCGTGGCGAAGCCGGCGTGGCACGGAGTACCGCGAGGCGTGGGAAGCGGTGACCGAGGCGAAGGCCGAGGGGCCGAGGGCGGCCCAAGCCGAGCACCGAGGCCGAGGAATCGGTCGACCTGATTGCCGCCCTGCAGGAGAGCGTCCGCAAGGCCCAGGCCGCACGTGGCGAGAGTGGCGGCGATGCCGACGTCCACGAGATGCCGACGGCCAAGAAGCAGACGGCTAAGAAGAAGATGGCCGGGAACACGGCCGGGAAGGCGCCTGCCAAGAAGGCCGCGAAGAAGTCCGCGGCGGCGAAGAAGCCGGCCCGGCGGCAGCGGGGTGTCCAGGCCGAAGTCCCGTGCAGAGTGGGGGAGTAGAGGCGCGGCGCCGTCTGTGGCGGGGCAGTCGAGGATGCGGAGCTGGGCGCCGGGCTTGCAGTGGGTACGGGCGCGCACGCCTGAGGTGAGGAGTTGGCGTGCTTCGTCGCACGGGACGGGGCGCCGTCGTTTGCCTGCGGGGTAGCAGCCGCTGACGTGCACCTCGATGGGCGGGCGTCCGTTGCCGATGCCGAGTTCGAGGATCCAGTCCGGCTCATGAGGCTGTCTCTTCCGGCCCTGTTCCTGTTCGGTGTCCCACTCTTGAAGGGCGGCGATCTTGGTGTCGATGCGCTGCAGCCACATGGCGTGCCACACCCGCATTCTGCGGAATCAGGTTCGTCAAGCGTCCTCGGCAGAGGCAGCGCACCGACGGAACGGCCGGCTCGGCCTTGTTCCCGCTGTGGAGGCGACCTCCTGCGGCAAAGACCTCTCCGAGGCGCGGTCGCACCGCCCCTTCTCACAGGACCTGGGACAGCTCGATGCCGGCCATGAACTTCCGCAAACGCCGGCGCAAGCAGGCCGCCGCCACCGGCGGGATCACGGTGGAGACAAAGGCCCGCTTCGGCTACACCGCGCCGGTCGGCACGACCGACGACGGCCGCTTCCGGCGACTCACCGTGCACCCCCCGGCGTACGCGCAGCGCCTATTCGACGCCCGCGTTGCGGGCGTCAGCGACCAGGAAATGCGTGGGATCATCGCCGAAGGGTTTAAAGACGTCCATTTCCAGGACGGCGGAGGGCGCGCTATGGGACTTTCGGACGTCGAAATCAATGACATCGACTATGTGGACCTGGACTACTAAGTAGGGAAAAGAATGACTGCTGAATTCACCGGCTGAGCCGAAGCGCGATAGTTGTCACAAAGGCAGGCTTCCTGTCACTGCGACTGGGCGTTGCAGTCGGCTGCTTGAGTGTCGTAGTTGGCCGGTAGCGTCAGGCTTTATGGAAGATGTGAAGATCGTTGTTGAGCGTCGGTACGCTCCGGACCCGATCGACTACGAGCGCCTCGTCTCGCTGGTCGAGTCCACCGGCGAACGCGTTGTGCTCACTGAGGCGGGCGTGCCGGTGACTGTGCTGATCTCGGCGGAGGCTGTGGCTGAGCTGGAGCACTGGGCCCGCGCCGACTACCCCGCGCCCGCACCGATGCCACAGGAACAGGAAGAGGAAGAGGAAGACGCGGACGAGACGACGTGGGACGTCGGCCGGCTTGGAGCCGAGCCGTTGGCTAGCCCGCAGGAGTACGGAACCTACACCCGGTACGTGCGCGCTGATGGCAGGCGCGTGAGCTTCGCTCGGGGCGGGGTGGTGGTGGCGGTGCAGCTGACCGCAGACGAGGCGGCGTGGCTTAAGGACAAAGCCATGCACACGCGCCAGGGATTCATGGACCCCAAGCAGTCAGCGGCGTTCGCAGAATTCCTGGCCCGACAACCCTCGGCCGGCGAGCAGTGACTTTGATACTGGTGACAGAAAGGCTGCTGAACGAGAATTTGTGACAAGCCGCGTGCCTCATCAGTGACACCAGGCTGCCTCGAACGGTCGTTCTCACCGGCTCGTCGAGCCCTGCCAGTGCCAGCTACTGCGTTTCGGCTCACCGGCGTGAGCCGGGACACGATGGGTGGAACCTGGCCACGCGTGTTGGAATCAGGCTGAACGCCGACTTGCGCGAGGTTGGACGCCGGGTCGATGACCTGCGACCATGCTGGCGCGGCCGCCGATATAGCGTTCTTCCGCCGCCGCGTTCCCTGGCGTCCGCAAACCGGCGCTCCACGCCCTGTACGACCGGACCGGCGATGGATACGCCTACCGTGCCGAGCTGTCCGCGTTCGTCGACGAGCCGCTGCTGTCCCCGCACCCCGTCCTGCGCGACGAACTCGACCTGCCCGGCCCCTGGTTCGAGACGATCGGTATGAACCTGTCGGCGATCGCGGCCACCCCCACCGGCCGCACCGCCGTGCGCCAGGAGTGGATCTCGCGCGCCTTCCCCGAGTACACCGGCCACCCGGCACCCCAGATCACACAATGGGCCTGCGCGCACGGCGACTTCCACGCCGCCAACCTCACCACCAGGCCCCACGATCCTCGACTGGGAAAGCTGGGGCACCGCTCCCCGGGGATACGACGCCGCAGGCCATCCTGAACGTTTATCAGATGCCCGCTAAGGGAATTCGCCGCCGTTGAGCTGCCGGGCGGGTGCAGTTGTTGAGGGTGCGTCCGCTCGGGACGCTCGGGTGGCGTCTCGCCTTGGTAAGTCCTGGTGGCGTGCGTTGCTTAAGATACTGGCGCTCTGTACAGCGGGTGGAGGGCATGGGGTGGGACTGGTTGGCTCTTTTGAGGCGGTGGTGCTGGTGGAGCGGCACCTGTTCGCTCTGATCGACAACGATCCGGGGAACGAGGAGCCGTTCGCCCGGATTCCTGGCAACTCCGCGTTCTTGGTCCACCAAGACTCTTTGGTGGTCGCGTCGGATCTCGAAGACCAACTGGCCAGGGTCCGGGTGGAGATCTGGGACGCGGCGCCCGACGGGCCGGCCGGGGACGGATTCCGGGCGATCGGGGAAGTGGCCTCCGTGTCTTTCGAGTCCAGGCGGATCCAGCTGGTCAACCTGATGCGGGAACCGGCCGGGGACGAGTACGCCCTCACCTCGCCCGGACCCTATCGGGTGCGTGTCTGGGCGGGCCCACAGGAAGAGGATGCGCAGGAACTGGAGGCCTACCGGTTCTTCGAACGCTTCGTGATCCAGCTGTCGCTGTGAGGCGCCGAGCGGGGCGCGGCCGCGGGCGACCTCGCCCGCTCGTGCGGGGGTTACTCTACCTTCAGCTTGTCGTTTATCGTCTGGCCTCGAATGTGTTTCACACGTGAGTGGGGTTTGTCCAGATCAGGGCACGTGGGAACGGCCTTCCGCTGATGCTGTGCTCCGTCACAGATATACCGCTCAGCAGGAAGGCCGTGGGGATGAGTCTGTCGTGTGTGAGTGTCCCGCAGGACGCCATCGGGCAACTGTCATGCTCCGAGCCATGGGCGGCGCTGGCTCTGTCAACTACCCCACCGAGTGGTGGCACTGGTCATATGGCGACCGCTACTGGGCGCTGATCAGCAAGGCTGACAGTGCCATCTACGAACCGGCCTGACCAACTCGAACCGCAGATACGTCAGCAGACACTCACGGACGCTCCTTGGAATCGATGATCTAGGGCGAAAATCAACCACGGATTTCGCGTGACGATCGGTGGCCTCGTGGATCCGTGCTGTCGAGCACGAGCTCAACCAGACGGCGTGACCGGGGACCACACGCCGAACCACTGCTCGGCGCCGTAGTCCTCGAACCGCTCCACCTCGGTGAACCCCAGCTTTGCCGCGAGGCGCATCGAGCGCTCGTTGGCGGTCTGGGTGCGCAGCACCACCGGCTTGCCGGGAAGCGCGTCGGCGAACCAGTCGAGCGCCGCTGCGCACGCCTCGGCGCCGTACCCGCGTCCCCACGCCTTTGGCAGGAACAGGTAGCCGAGCTCGGCCTCCCCGACATCCGGACGGACGTGCCCCGGACTCTCCGCGTCGTGCCGATCGAGCTTGACCATGCCGATCATCTCTCCGTCGAGATCGATCACGAAAAAGCCAGGGCGCCGTCCGGATACCTCGGGCACCGTGCGCTCGAGCTCATCACGCGGTCGAGGGCCACCGAGGTAGGTATGCACCTCTGGTGAGGCGAACAACTCGATGAACGCCGCACGGTCCCGGGCCTCGGGCTCGCGGATCACGAGCCGCTCGGTCCTGATCGGGGCAGGCGGCCAGGCGACGGGTCCAAGCTCAGTCATGGCGGGCAACCTACCGCACGCTCGCCGGGCAGGAGCCTCAGATTCTGGAACAAAGATCAACCGCTTCCCGGACCGTCGGACTCGGTCCAATGAGGCAGGTCGACGTCGACGGCGAACTGGCCCGGCTCCTGCGAGGTGAGTAGTCGATGCCCTGCGCTTCCGAGCGCAGATCACCGACTGCCCAGCGGCATGCCGACACCATCCGGTTCGTTCTCTTCGAGGCCCGGCCGGCCAGTCTGGCCTTCAAGTAGCTGGTCAGATCCAGCGAACTATCGCCCAGCCAGGTCCGGTTGGGCCTGGCCTGCCTGCGGGACATCATCACCGAACGCGGCTGGCCGCCCCTGATCTGGTCGCGGGCGAACGGTTACAAGTTCTGCTCCGACCCGGCCGAGCTCCAGGCATACGAGGTCGTGATCATCCGGGAGAAGCTCACCGAGATCCGCCGGTTCATCACCGGCACCGTTGTCCCGCCCGCTGTCCTGCAGCCCAAGGGCCGCTGGATCAGGCACCTGAACACCCAGCTCAGCTCCGTCGAGTCGACGCTGGACGTGATCGCCGAATACATCGACGCATGACCGGCCGGCCCGCCCCTGGAAGGAGAGCCCGTTGCCGAGGCGATGCTGCTATCCCTCCGACACCTGGGACGACGAAAGGGCCATGCTTGAGCCGCTGCTGCCGATCCCGGCCTGCGAGACGAAGACCGGCGGCCGTCCCGAGAAGCACCCACGTCGCGAGATAGTCTTTACCGACCGTGGAGCTCATCGGATGAGCTCTGAACTGCGACGATGCGTCGCGGTCGTGGCCGTGATGCCCTTCGGTAGATTCTTCGAGGCTCGCGAATGCCGAGCTGGCGGTGCGCCGAGGAGGATGAACGTGTCTGGTGAGCGGCTCGACTCGGAGTGGCTGCGAGGCTGGTGCGAACAGACTTCTGCGGAGCTCAGGGCTTTGGTGTCGTCGTTTCTGAAGACGCACGGTTTCCCGCCTGGTGAGAACGCCGTCGCACTCGCAACGGCTGAGAGCCACAAGGCGACGGATGCACTCGTGGATCTGACGCCGATTCCCTCCGACCTGACCACCCTTTACTGGGCGATTTGCGAAGTTTCTATGCCTGATGTCGAGCACGGATACTTCGTCCACCACCCAGCCTGGACAGTTACCGAGCACTTCCGCGAGTACGGATCTGTCCAGATCGACGACGAGCCCCCTGCCATCGTGTTCGCCAGTGATGGCGGTGGCTATCTGTTCGCAGTGGCAGGCAGCGGACGAGTCTGGAGGTCGACTACAGCCTCCTGGTTCGACGATTTCGAGGTCTTCGCATCATCCATCCAAGAGTTCCTTGAATAGATCGGCCGAAGGGCCGCCGGACAGAACCGACCAGGCAGTCCGCCTGAGGACGTGGCTACCGCCTCAGGTTTGATCGCGTTCGAGGAGTTGAACCTCGAGGTCGGTGATGCGCTTGTCCGCGAATCGGAGGTTGGAGCGGGCGCCTTCGAGCCGTTCCTGGAGCTTGCGGTGCTCCTGGGCGAGCTGGCGGACGCGGTGCTTGAGGATGGTGTTCTCGGTGGTCAGATGCTGGACGGACTCGCCGGGAACCATCAGGTCGAAGTCGCATAGCTGTCCCAAGAGTTCACCGATCGGCTGCCGCTGCCGCTGCCGCTGCCGCTGCCGCTGCGCGAAGCCTTCCTTCTGGGTGCGGGTCGGCTCGGCCTCGGCGTTCAGAGCACGCTCCCGCCAGGACGCCTCGATCCGGTCGTGTTCCTGCTGGGCCTGGCGGTCGTGGTGGCTGTGGTGGTCGGCCATGGGCGTTCTGCACGAGGGCCCGTGCGTCGGTGTTCTCGTAGAGGAATGTCGCGGAGATTCCAGCTCGTTCGGCGACGGCCCGGACGGTCAGTCGGCCGCGTTCTCGGCGGAGCTGGCCGAGCGCCTTCTCGACGCGAGCGAGCTTGTCCTGGGTCTGCCGATGGCGGGTGGCGATGGCGGCCGCTGTGGAGGCGGTCATGCGACATCGTCTCCGTGCTGTGCGTGAGCCAGTCTTGGGCTCGGAAGGCGGTGCTCCAGACCTTTCGGAAGTGGGACTGTAAATCTCACCCGCCCACAAGCCGACATCAGCAAGGTCCCCACCCATGACCTCATCAACGACCAACCTGGCCAGCAGTCACGACAAGGACCGTTGCAGTACTAACCCTCCTGCGCAGAAAGTGAATTGCCTGTGATGACGATGCACTCGATGATTCGAACCGGTATGCGGGGAGTCGAGCAGGGTGCGATCTTTTTTGGACAGACAGACAGGTGAAGTCCCTGGCAGCTGGGTTTTCGACCAAGAAGAGTCCATCTCCAGCAGAGGCTTCACGTGCTTGTGTGTCCGTCCGGCGTCGACGTGTCCAGCTTCACCCTCCGCTTACTGACCCCGCCATGAACCACCGCTAGAGTCGCCCGGTGACCGCGGACGGCAGGGGCGTCGAGAAGAGGAGCCCGGACGATGGACCTGGAGCTTCGGCATCTACGGACCTTGTGTGCGATCGCCGACGCCGGGAGTCTGGGGCGGGCCGCGGCACTCCTGAAGTACTCGCAGCCGGCGATGAGCACCCAACTGCGCCGGATCGAGCGGCTCTTCGGTGAGGACTTGTTCGTGCGTACCGCGTCGGGAGTCGAGCCGACCCGGTACGGCCTTGAGGTCCTGACTCAGGCGCGCGACATTCTGGCCCGTGCGGATGCCATCAGGCGCCGTCCGGCGGGGGACGGCGTCAAAGCACCCCGGGTCCTGCGCCTTGCGGCGACCAACTCGCCCGTCCTGTCCGGCATGGTCGTCCGTATACGCAGCCGGAGGCCTGATCTCACGCTGACGGTGAGCAGCGTCTACCCGTCGTCGGAGATAGTCGAGCACTTGGAGAAGGGCGAGCTGGACGCCGCGATCGCCGCGGACTACCCCGGAATGGAGCTGCGGCACTCCGCGGCCGTGGCGCATCGCGAGATCGTCAACGAACCCGCGTTCGTAGCCCTGCCCGCCGGTCACCGGCTCAAGCACCGCATGGAGGTTCCCCTCGCCGAACTCGCCGACGAGGCCTGGTTCCTGACCCCCGACGACGGTGCCGGCTGGCCGGGCGTGTTCTACGCGGCCTGCGCGGCAGCCGGGTTCACGCCCACGGCCGTCCATGAGTACCTCGGTGACCGGCTCCAGCTCCAGGACATGATCGCCGAGGGACTCGGCGTCTCCATCGTGCAGGCTACGACCCGGCCGAACCAGGGCGTGATCGTCAAACCGCTGAGCGGCACACCGCTGTGGACCCGCTATCTGCTCGCATGGCGCCGCGACCATGTCACTGAGGACATCACGGAGACACTGTTCAGCTCCGCGCACGCGTCCTACCGTGACCTCATCACGCGGTCGGCGCACTTCCAGGCGTGGGCGGCGCAGACGTTCCATCTGCCGCGTTCCTAGGGCCAGTTACGGCGGCGACCGCGCCGTGGGACGCAGGGTCAGGCCAGGAGCTCGCCCATCCACGTCTCGATCGCCGACGCGGTGCGCGGCAGCGCCGACGACATGAGGCGGGCGCCGTCCTCCGTGACGACCAGATCGTCCTCGATGCGCACGCCGACGCCGCGCAGCTCCGGCGGCAGCGTCAGGTCGTCCGGCTGGAGATACAGGCCAGGCTCGACGGTCAGGACGTGGCCCGCCTCCAGGACGCCGTCCAGGTACTGCTCGGCACGGGCCGCGGCGCAGTCGTGGACGTCCATGCCCAGCATGTGGCCGCTGCTGCACCACGTGTAGCGGCGGAACAGACCGCTCTCGGGCTCAAGGGCCTCGTCCGGCGTCACCGGGAGCAGGCCCCAGGAGTGCAGCCCCTCGGCGATGACCCGCATCGCAGCGAGGTGGAAGTCACGAAAGCGCGCGCCCGGCCGGACCGCCGCGATACCGGCGTCCTGCGCGGCGAGCACGAGGTCGTAGAGGTCGCGCTGCGCGGCGGTGAAGGTGCCGCTCACCGGAAGGGTGCGCGTGATGTCGGCGGTGTAGAGCGTGTCCGACTCGACGCCGGCGTCGAGCAGCAGCAGGTCACCGGGATGGACCGGACCGTCGTTGGCGATCCAGTGCAGTACGCACGCGTGCGCTCCGGCGGCGGCGATTGTCTCGTAGCCGAGGCCGTTGCCCTCGAGGCGGGCGCGCAGGCCGAAGACGCCCTCGACCCAGCGTTCGCCGCGCGGATGGCGGACGGCCTCGGGCAGTGCGCGCACGACGTCGCTGAATCCGGCCGCCGTGGCGTCCACCGCGATCTGCAGCTGCTCGACCTCCCACTCGTCCTTGACCAGGCGCATCTCGGACAGGAACGAGGCGAATTCGAGGTCGGCCTCTTCGCGGCCGGTGCTGTCGACGAGCGCGTCGATCTCCGGGTCGACGCCGCGCAGCAAGCGGGTCGGCCGCGCGCCGTTCAGCCGGGCGGGCACGTCGTCGAGGCCCTGGGTCGCCACGCCGAGCAGTGAGGAGGCCTCGTCGAGGGTGGCGCGGCGGCCGACCCAGATCTCGCCGTAGCGGCGGTCGCGGTAGAACTCCCCGGTGTCGCGCGGGGATCGTGGGCGGACGTGCAGCACCGCCTCGTGACCGGAGGCGGTCGGTTCGAGGATCAGGACGCTGCCCGGCTCGGTCCCACCCGACAGGTACGAGAACGCGGTGTGCGGCCGGAACCGGTAGTCGCAGTCGTTGCTGCGCACCTTGAGGACGCCTGAGGGAACGACGAGCCGTTCGCCGGGGAAGCGCGCGGACAGCCGGTCGCGCCGCTTGGCCGCCCACGGTGCGATCGACTGCGGGGGCGGATCGGCTCGCGGCGAAGACTCCCAGTTCCCCATGAGGAACTCGGCGAGCGCTGAGGAGACCGGAAGGTCGTGCGAACCGGTGTGGAGCGGCTTCTTCGTCGTCATACCGGGATCGTAGGGAGCAGGGGGCCGCCCCGCCCCATACCGTTTTTCCGCCGTACGCATAACACGAGGCGGAGACCTGCTCGGCGTCCCGCCCTGACCGTCAACTGCCTCTGCGGGCACGGATGTTATGGCTCGCCCCTCCATTGTCGTATCCCTCAGTCCGTTGTCATTGGCCACTGTGAGTGGGACGTTCCCCCCACGCCTCGCCGCTCGTGCTCGAAGCGACCCCCACTCACGAAGGAGCATTGATGCGTCGTCGACCTGCCCTGCCCGGATTCCATCCCGGAAGTCCGTCCAGATCCGCGTCCAGATTCCTGGCCGTCAGCCTGGCGGTCAGCGCCCTGATAGCAGGCCTGCCGGCCGCGCCGGCCCTCGCAGCAGTCGGACCGAAGGCCGCTGCAACGGCTGCTCCCACGCTCACCGTCGTGACCAAGCCCAAGCCGCGTGCGCTGTCGCCGCTCGGCGCGAACACCGCTGCGTCCGATCAAGCAGACGTCCAGAGCGGGCGACTGGCCGCCGCCCATGTCCGGCCGCTCAGCCCGCAGTTGCCGCAGACCTCCTCGACCTCGAAGGCCGTACGGCCTCCCAAAGCCACGAAACACGCGGCAGCCGCGTCGTGCACCCCGGCCGACTTCGGCACCCGTACCGGATCCGAACTGGTCGCGTACATCCAGGACTCGACCACCGACTGCATCAATACGCTGTTCGGCATCACCGGCACGGACGCCCGCAACGTGTTCCGCGAGGCGCAGATGGTGACCGTCGCCAACGCCTTCCAGGACGCGGCGCAGACGTATCCCGGCGACAACTCCACCCACGTGTGGCAGCTCGTGCTGTTCCTGCGCGCCGGCTACTACGTGCAGTACAACGACTCGGCCGATGTCGGCGACTACGGCTCGACCCTGGCTGCGGCCACCGAAGGCGGACTGGACGCGTTCACCGCCAACTGCCACTTCATGGACGTCAGTTCGGAACACGGCAGCGTCCTGGGCGACGTCATCATCCTGACGGACAGCGCCAACGAGCAGGCTCGTTACCTGGACACGTACAAGCGAGTGCTGAACGCCTACGACAGCTCCTACGACGCCTACTGGAGCATGGACACGGCCGTCAACGACGTCTTCACCCCGCTCTTCCGCGGCCACTTCAACCCCGCGTTCATCAGCGCGGTCACCGCCGACCCGAGCATCATCGACACGTTGAACTCGTTCGCCCTGAACCACATGTCGATGCTGAGCGGGACCTGGTACTTCATGGCCTCCAACGCCGGAACCGAGACGGCGCGCTTCCTCGACACGGCCGGGCTCCAGGACAAGGTGCGGCCGATGGTGAAAGGCCTGCTCGGTGCCTCCTCGGTCACCGGCCCGACCGCTCCGCTGTGGGTCGGCGCCGCCGAGATGACTTCCGCGCACGACGCGGCCCAATGCTCGTACTACGACACCTGCGACCTGACGTCCAAGCTCACCGTGGCGGCACTCCCCATCACCTACAAGTGCGATGACGGGCACACTTTCCTGGCCCAGTCCCTGACCGACTCGGCGCTCGCCGAGGCCTGCAAGAGCGTGCAGGGACAGGACGCCTACTTCCACGGCATTGTCAAGGACAGCGGCCCGGTCGCCGACGACCGCAACACCAACATCCAGATCGTCGTCTTCGCGAGCCCCAGGGAGTACCAGACGTACTCAGGCTGGATCTTCGGCAACAGCACCAACAACGGCGGCGAATACCTGGAGGGCAACCCCGCCGACCCCAACAACCAGGCCCGCTTCGTCGCCTACGTGAAGAGCGTGGGCGACGGCTTCCCGGCGGACATCTGGAACCTGAACCACGAGTACACCCACTACCTCGACGGCCGCTACGACACGTACGGCGACTTCTCCGCGGGCCAGACGGTCCCGGACATCTGGTGGATCGAGGGCTTCGCCGAGTACGTCTCGTACAGTTACCGGGGCGTGCCCGACACCGAGGCGCTCTCCGATGCCGGGAAGCACACCTACGCCCTGAGCACCCTGTGGCAGAGCACGTACGCCAACTCCGACCTGACCCGCACCTACCCGTGGGGCTACCTGGCCGTCCGCTACATGATTGAGAACCACCCGGACGACGTGCAGGCCATGCTCACCAAGTTCCGCACCGGCGACTACGCCGGAGCCTATGCGGTCTACAACACCGGCATCGGCACCCGTTACGACGCGGACTTCGCCGCCTGGCTCGACACTTGCGCGGCCGGCGTCTGCCGGGGGAGCAGCAGCTGACCGAGCGCTGACGGCTGAGCCGGCCGCCTGCCCTTGCCTCTGCCCCTGCCTCTCCCTGTCACCCCGCAGCCTGACAAGGCGGCGGGGTGACACGCGTGCCCGACGTACCACTCGCGCCACACCTCCAAGACGGAACCCATGCCGTTGCTCGAACGCTGCATTGGGCGCTCGAGGACGGCCAGGACAGTTACGTGCTGACCCGCGATTGATCTTGGGGCGTGTTGGTCTGCGGGTTCGGCAGGCGGGTGCTTCAGCAGGCCGTGGTGCGGACGTGTACCAGCTCGGTGCTCGGGTTGTGCCGGGTGGGTCGTTCGGAGGCGCGGTCGGAGACCAGGGCGGCGATGACGAGGTGGGTTTCGCCGTAGGTTTCTCGGCGGCCGGTGTATCGCTGGAGCGGGCGCCACTGGCGGACTTCGGCGTTGGCGTGCTCGACGCAGATCCGGCGCGAGGACTGGTGTCGTTTCATCTCGCGCCGGCCGTAGCGTTCGGTGACCGGCCCCTCGTTCGGGGACTTCATGTCCTTCGTTTCCTGGGTGGGGCGCTGACCTGGTCGGGGAACTCGTTGGCCAGGCCGTGGTAGCCGTCGTCGACCTCGGCTCTCACGCCGGGGTGCTGTTGGAACTGCTCGGCGATGCCCTCGATGCGCACGGAGGTCTGGTCGTGCAACCGGCCGGGGCGCTGGGTCCCGGACCACAGGGTGCGGCCCTGGCCGTCGCTGATCGTGGTGGTCTTGACGGTGTTCTGCCTGCGCTTGCCGGAGACGAAGGCCCGTCGGCTGGGACGGCCCGCGTGTGGGCGGCGGACATGTGTCTCCATCCCGTCGATCCGCAAGGTGACGTCCTCGGCCGCGGCGTAGGGAACACGTCCTCCAGGGTCCGCAACCGGATGCCGGGCTGGTCGGGGACGGCGAACCCACGGTCTGCCGGCAGCGGGTGGACCTCCCGCATGGCCCGGCCGATCGTGGAGGATCCCACCTCGTAGAGCACGCCCAACGCCTCATGGGTGAGCCCGGTCCGCAGATGGACCAGTGTCACCAGGAGCCGGTCGATGAAGACCAGTTCGTATTTCGGCCCGGCCCCCGCCTCCCGCCGACGGTCGCCCTCACGTCGCCCGTGACGCCCGGACTCGCAGCGCGCTACCCAGCGCGGGGCGAGTTCCGCGGCCAACTCGCCCAGATGCTGGCGCGACAGCCCATAGAAGGCAGGACGGGACATGGTCGCTCGGGCCTGTTTGATCGTCACACACCAGACATCTCGCGCGGCCGTCTCTATGTACCCGTCCCCACCGGCCAAGATCGATCGCAGGTCGGCTCGTTAGGGTCGGAGGCATGACGACACCCCTTGCCGGCAGTGCCTTCGACTCGCTCCGCCTCGACGCCGTGCCCGACCAGGAGGCGTTGCGCCGGGCGTACGCGCTCCCCGGCGACGCGGCCGTGCGCAAACAGATGACCGAACTCACCGAGCACACCCGGCGGTTGATCGCTTGCTCATCGCTGGTCCTGGTCGCCAGCGCGGACGCCGAGGGCAACTGCGACGTCTCGCCGCGCGGCGGCCCCGCCGGGTTCGTCGCCGTCCTGGACGCACGGACGGTGGCGATTCCGGACGCGACCGGCAACAAGCGGCTGGACACCCTGCAGAACGTCATCGCCACCGGACGGGCCGGGCTGCTGTTCGTCATTCCCGGGCGGACCACCACCCTGCGGGTGAACGGCCGGGCTGTCGTCTCCACCCGCCCGGAGCTGCTGTCGCAGCTGACCGCCGTGGGCAAGCCGCCGGCCAGTGCGCTGGTGCTGGGGATCGAGGAGGTCTACCCGCACTGTCCCAAGTCGCTGCTGCGCAGCGGGGCCTGGAAGCCGGAGCAGTGGCTGCCGGCCGATGCCCAGCCGACCTCGGCGGAGGTGACGCTGGCCCAACTGCGGATGCCGGAGCTGACGATCGCCGACATCGAGCAGGCGGAGGCGGACTCGCTGAAGTACCGGTACGAGTAGCGGGCCGATCTGCGAGTGAACACCAGCCAGCCGAACCCCAGGCCAGCCAGCACGCACCAAGATCAATCGCCGGTCAGCCCGTTACCGCGGCGATGGCGGTGATGACGACGGCGGCCTCCCCGCGTCATCGATCGTCATGACTCAGCTGCGCTGTACGCGTTGGTGGCGAGGCCGTCTGTGAACGCAACGCTTCGCGCAGGAGCGCGACGGCCGGGGGGATCTCCGTGTCGCTGATGTTGCCGTACCCGAGGACGAGCGCGGGTTCCGCCGACCGAGGCGCGCGATAGTCGTCGAGGTCCGCCAGGCGTAGCCCGGCGGCAGCCGCCGCCTGGACCGCCCCGCGGGTGTCGGTGCCGTCCGGTAGGTGGAGCAGGATGTGCAGCCCGGCGGCGGTGCCGGCGACCCGGCCCTCCGGCACCTGGGCGCCGAGCGTCCGGACCAGCAGGTCGCGGCGGGATCGGAACCGCCGCCGCGCCGCGCGCAGGTGGGCGTCGTACCACCCGCGGTCGATGAAAGTGGCGAGCGCGAGTTGGTCCAGCACCGGTGGCGCGGCGGCGACGAGGTTCGCTTCCCGGAGCACCGGGGTCATCGCGACAGGCGCGACCAGCCAGCCCAGGCCGAGGGCCGGCGACAGCGTCTTGCTCACCGAGCCGAGGAGGAAGATCCGGCTCGGATCCATCCCCTGCATGACGGCGACCGGGTGGTGGTCGTAGCGGAACTCGGCGTCGTAGTCGTCTTCGATGACGAAACAGTCCACCTCGCGGGCCCAGCGCACCAGACGTGCCCGGCGTGCCGCGGACAGCACCGTGCCGGTGGGAAACTGATGTGCCGCACCGACGACGACGGCGCGGGCCGGCGTACGCGCGAGGTCGTCGACGTGGAGGCCGTCGTGGTCCACGGGCACCGGGTGCACGCGTAGGCCGGTGCTCGTTGCGGCGTCCCGCAACCGCCCCCAACCGGGGTGTTCCACGGCCAGGTCGGCAATCCCCTCGGCGCGCAGCGCCCGGCACGTGCGTACCAGACCGTCGGTGACGCCCGCGCACACGGACACGGACACGGCGTGCGCGTCCGCGCCGCGCGAGCGCCGCAGATACTGCGCGACGGTGGTACGCAGCACCGCGTGCCCGGCGGGGTCGGGCAGGCCGAGGTCATAGTGGACGGCCGAGCCCGTGACCGCCCGGACGGCGTCCGCCCAGCGGCGGCGGGGAAACGCCCGCAGGTCGGGCAGGCCGGGTGCGAGGTCGTACCGGATCGGTGGCCGTGCTGGTGCGCGCTGCGCGCGAGGCCGCGGCGGCGCGGTGTCCGGTGACCACGAGACACGCGTGGCGGAACCCACGCGGGCGGAGAGGTAACCCTCCGCGATGAGCCGCCCGTACGCCTCCGTCACGACCCAACGGGAGCAGCCGAGTTCCTCGGCGAGCGCTCGGCTCGGTGGCACGGCGGCGCCCTCCGCCAGCCGGCCGTCCCGGATCGCGGTGCGCAGCGCGTGAGCCAGGCGATCGTGCAGGCGGCGGCGCCCGCTATCCGGAGGACCGACATCCAGCAGCGTCGCCCACGCGAGATTGGTCTGGGAAACAGCCACAAGATTGGAGCGTACCGCCGATCCGAATCCGCCTAGCGTGAGGGACATGATGGAGAACCTGGCTCTTGGGGCCATGCTGTTCGGCACGGCTCAGGACGAGCGCCGATCGTTCGAGCTCCTGGACCGCTTCGTGGACGCCGGAGGCGTCTGGATCGACACCGCCAACTGCTACGCGTTCTGGGACGACCCGACCGGCTTCGGCGGGCAGAGCGAGACCTTGCTCGGGCGCTGGCTGGCAAGCCGCCCGGGCGTCCGTGACCGCGTCAGGATCAGCACCAAGGTGGGCTGCGAGCCGACCGTGGCCGGACGATTCCCGGAGACGGCCGAGGGCCTCTCGGCCGGGGTCGTCAAGAGCGGGATCGAGGGCAGTCTCCGACGACTGGGTACGGACCACGTCGAGCTGTACTGGGCCCACAAGCCCGATCCGGCCACACCGCTGGAAGAGACGGTCGCCGCCTTCGACGAGCTCGTGTCCGCGGGTACGGTCGGCCGCCTCGGCTGCTCCAACTACCCCGTCTGGCAGATCGAACGGGCACGGCAGATCGCGCGGGCCCACGGCGGTGCCGGCTTCACCGCGGTGCAGCAGCACCACACGTACCTGCAACCGCGCCCCGCGACCCGGCCCACCGTGGTGCACCGGTTCGGTGCGGTCACCGACGAGGTGCTCCACTACCTGGAGCACCACCCGGACATGGCTCTGTGGGCGTACACGCCGCTGCTGAGCGGCCGCTACACCCGCGCGGACAAGCCTCTGCCCGCGGAGTACGACCATCCCGGCACCGCCCGCCGCCTCGCGGTGCTCGACAAGATCGCCGCCGAGACCGGCACGAACCGCAACCGGGTGGTGTTGGCGTGGCTGACCGGAGGGAACCCGGCTGCCACGCCGATCGTCGGCGTCAGCACGGTCGAGCAGCTGGACGAGGCCGTCGCGGGGGTGTCACTGGAGTTGACCGCCGATCAGCGCGAACGCCTGGACTCCGCGGAGTGATCAACGAGACGAGTTGATGCGAAGAGCTGTTGTGACGGCTTGATGCGAGGAGTTGTTGTGACGGCTCTGGTGACTGGTGGGCGTGCTACCGAGAGTGCCTTGCTGGAGTCCCGGCTTTCGTGGACGTTTCCGCGCCCGGGGACGTTCTCGACGAACACGTTGCGGTGGGCGCACTCGATCCGCGGCACGGGGGGGAGGGCCCCGTTCCCGGATGCCCACGCCTCGGCGATCCATGAGAGCGACATCGCGGACATCGCTGTGCCGCACATGACCGAGCTGGGCCATGAGTGCAAGGCGTGTTGGTTGAGCGGTCCGGAATCGGTGACGCGGCGGGAGCAGGTCGAGTGCATCTCCGAATCCATCGGCCGCAAGGTCGTCCTGGAGGAGACAACCGCCGAGGAGTACCTGGACGCACTCGGCCGCCGGGGCGACGCGGAGGTGGTCGACACTCTGGTCAGGCATCTGGTCGAGGCCGATGGCCGCCCGGCTCCGGTGCTCACCATGTACCAGGACCTGACAAGCACCGAGGGCCGGACGGCTTCCGGTGTTGCCAGGAGAGCGACGATGGTGACGGCCTGCTGGCAGTGAGGCAGTTGCGGGTCGCGGTCGGCTCCTACGGGTCTCGTTACGCGGTCTGGCGGCAAACGTCTGCATGGGACTGCCCGACCTCGCGGGCCCCGCCGAGCCGCCCGCCCGGCTGCACGGTGACCTCTGGAACGGCAACGTCTTGTAGGGCGCCGACGCCACGTCCGGCTGATCGGCCCGGCCGCGCACGGCGGCCACCGCGAGACCGACCTGGCGATGCTCGCCCTCTTCGGCTGCCCCTACCTGGACCACGTCCTCGACGGCTACCAGCGGGCGGCTCCCTTCGCCGACGGCTGGACGAACCGCGTCGGACTGCACCAGCTCTTCCCTCCGCTGGTGCACGCCGTGCTCTTCGGCCGTGGCCACGCGGAAAAGGGCCTGAAAACGGCTCGGGCGGTGTTCACGCGGTGAGCGCGGGCACCGCCCGGAGCGACGTCAAGGGCGAGGAAAGCGAAGGGACTCATACATTTAGAGGGTGTCTCACGTGGCAAGTTTCGCGAGCTTCTTGTAGCAGGTCAGGGCGGCGGCCAGGCCGAGGAAGGCGAGGAAGTGCGAGCCCTTTCGTTCGTATCGGACGGTGAGGCGGCGGTAGCCGAAGAGCCAGGCGATCGACCGCTCGATCTTCCAGCGGTGCCGACCGAGGCGTTCGCCGGACTCGATGCCGGGCCGCGCGATGCGCGCGACGAGCCCGCGCTCGCGCAGCCAGGCCAGGTGTTCGGCGGAGAAGTACGCGTTGTCCGCGCGGAGTTTGACGGGTCGGCGCCGCCGTGGTCCCCGGCGGGACCGGACGGCGGGTATGCCGCGGATGAGCGGTTTGAGGGCGAGGCGGTCGTGCATGTTCGCGCCGGACACGGCGACGGCGAGCGGGATGCCCTGGGCATCGGACAGCACGTGCAGCTTGCTGCCCTTCTTGCCGCGATCGACCGGGTTCGGCCCGGTCAGCGATCCCCCCTTTTTTGGCGCGAACGGAGGCCGCGTCGACGATCGCCGAGGTCCAGTCCACCTCGCCCCGGGGCCCGAGTTCGTCCAGCACCGCCCAGTGCAGCCGACGCCACAGGCCGGCCTCGGTCCATACCGTGAAGCGGCGATGCGCGGTGGCGGGCGACGTGCCGAACGTCGGCGGCAGATGCCGCCAGGCACAGCCGCTGGTCAGCGCGTACACCACTGCCGGGAACACGGCCCGCTCGTCACACGGAACGGTCCCACCACCTTGCGGACGAGCAGCGAACGACGGCAGCAACGGGGCGGCCAGCTCCCAGAGTTCATCAGGAACCAGACGCTTCGATAGATCAGCACCCACGACCGGCATCATGCCGCACGAACATCAAGTCACGTGAGACAACCTCTAAGCCTTGATTGGTGCGGCCGACCTGGCGGCCTGCTCGATCTTCGCGCAGTAGGCTGCACGGGCTTCCTCGTCGATCTGCTTCTCGTGTTCGGCGCGCAACCCGGTCCGGCCGTCGAGGCCCTCGCGCAGGATATCGGCGTGCCCGGCATGCCGGATGGACTCGCCGAGGACATGGACCATGACGGCGAACAGGTTCGTGTCGGCATAAGGCTCCGGCCACCACGGCACGTGGCCGGGGGCGTCGAGGGGAAGCTCGTTGATCGTCGCGTCCGAGTGTTCCCACGTGCGCCGGTAGAACCCGATGATCTGATCGCGGGTCTCGTCCTCGGTCGCCCACAGGTCGCTGCCGTCGGAGTCCTGCCACCGGGGCAGCGGTTCCGGGGAAGGGCGGTCGAAGACCTCGCCGAAGTACCTGGCCTCGACGGTGGCCACGTGTTTGACCAGGCCGAGGAGGTTGGTCCCGGTCGCTGTCAAAGGTCTGCGGGCGTCGTATTCGGACAAGCCGTCGAGTTTCCAGAGCAGCGCCTCGCGGTCCCGCCGCAGTCTCCCGTGCAGGTTGTCCTTCGCGAATTCATCGATCATGCGGCATGAGCCTGCCATGGGCTGCTCGTGGTCTCAAGATCCCGTACGTGGTCCGCATCGACTGGCAGAGCCGAGGCCTGGCCACGGCCGCCGCCCTGACCTGCTACAAGAAGCTCGCGAAACTTGCCACGTGAGACAACCTCTTAAGCCGCTTTCACGGCGGAGGAGAAGGAAGCCCTTTCATGGCCTCGCCTCAGAGAATGTTATCAGTCGGCTCGGGACAAGTCCTGTGCGTTTTACGGGTGATGACCGTCGGCGCACACACGAAAACTGGGAGGCGCCGCGCGGGCGCCTCCCAGTCGAAGCCGACGGCGAGGAAAGCGAAAGAAGGTCCGTGAGTTCGTCGTCCAGGTCCCGCCCGAGGTGCAGTACGGTCACCCGGTCGCCCGCCGAGGCGATCAGCTCGTCCTGCGCCGCGAGCGTCTCCTCGTAGGTGTGCTGGTAGCGGCCGTACGTGGGGAGGCTGAGCAGGTCCAGCACCCCGTGTGCCAGCTGCGTCAGCACGTTCTCGCGCGACGTGTCGTCGCGGAGCGCCTTCGTCACACACCGCATCCAGAACTCTTCGGTGTCCGGCACGTTCGCTGGGAAGTCGATGAAGTACGAGTTGCGCCGGACGTGGTCGCCCACCATCTCGCTCACGGTGCGCAGCGTCCGCTTGGCGGTGCGCACGACCGCGGCCTCGGACAGCCCCGACAGCCGCTCCAGCAGTTCCGCCGAGAGTTTGAAGCCCACGGATGCCAGCGCCACGTCGAACTGCCGTGCGGCGGTGGCTCCTTCCCCGGCGGAGCCCTTGGGGGAGGAGAGGCGGTGGGTGTGCCGGATGACCAGCGATTCGAGACTGTGCGCCATTGGGGGATGATCGCAGAGGTGTGCGAGCCGGCGCACAGGAGTATTTTTGTACGCGCTCCGACGCCGTGATCACCCCGGCCACGGCGTGATCGTCTTCCCTGCGTCCGGCAGCTACGGGACAGTCCTCACGACCTCGTGCGCGGTTGGTCGTGGCGCGTCGAGGCCTGTGGCGCTGACGGTGTTCACGCTCGAAGGCCAGGGGAGAGGGTGACGGTCTGCTGGTGTGAGAGCAGTCCGGCGACGGCTTGGACGCTCGTCGACGCCGCGCGTGGCGTCACTGGGTGTCGGTGGCGAATTGGTCGGTGCCCAGCACGGTGAGCAGGGCGAGCTTCTCGTGGCTTTCCGTGCCCGGGGTGGCGGTGAATATGAGAAGCGACTGGCCCTGGTCCGGCTCCAGCAGGAGTTGGCAGTAGAGGTCCAGCCGTCCGACCTGGGGATGGACGAACCGTTTGGTCTCGCTCCAGCGCAGGCCCACCTCGTGGCGCTCCCACAACCGGGCGAACTCGTCGCTGGTGCGCAGCAGGAGGTCCGCCAGGTCCGCCGCGGCGGAGCCGGGCCCGTCCCGGGTGACGGCCGCGCGCAGCAGCGCGGCATTGGTCCGGCTGTTGTCGTCGTGCTGCTCGGGGTGGTAGCGCTCACGGGCGGCCGGATCGGTGAACCATCGGTACGTCGCGCTGCGGGCGTTGCCGGTGTACTCGGTCTGGTCGCCGAGCAGTGCCACCGCGGACGGCGTCTGCAGCAACGTCTCGCCCAGCGGGCCCATGACCTGCGCGGTGGTGCCGGCCAAGCCGTCCATGACCCGCATCAGGCCGGGGCTCACATGCTGAAGCCGCAGGTCACGGCGGGCAGTGCGGTAGCCGGCGAGCAGGAACAGGTGATCGCGTTCGTCCGGGGTCAGCCGCAGGCCGCGGGCGATGGCCGCGACCATCTGCTCCGACGGCTGCGGCCCGTCGCCGCGTTCCAGCCGGGCGAAGTAGTCGGCGGACATGGTGCACAGCTCCGCCACCTCCTCGCGGCGCAGGCCAGGAGCGCGTCGGCGTTGCCCACGGCGCAACCCGACGTCCTCCGGTTGCAGCGCCGTACGACGGGTGCGCAGGAAGGCACCCAGGGACGAGCGGTCGAACATATGGTCCATGATCCCCATCCTTGGCCATCCGGCGCGGCTCAGCCACGACCTGCCATTCAGTGGTTGCCCGTGTCCTTCCAGCGCCCGTGGTGCGGCGAGTTCACTGGCGATGCGATCACCGGTCGCCGCAGACCCACAACCGCCAACCACGAACCACGGAGCCAAGTCCCATGACCAGCATGAACAGTTGGACAGCGAACGACCTCCCGGACCTGACCGGCCGTACGGTGGTGATCACCGGTGCCGGCCGTGGCCTCGGCCTGATCACTGCGCGCGAACTCGCCCGTGCCGGTGCCCATGCCGTGCTGGGGGTACGCGACCCCGGCAAGACCCGCCACGCCGTCGCCGACCTGCCCGGCACCTTCGACATCCGACCGCTCGACGTGTCGGACCTGACCTCGGTGCGAGCCTTCGCCGACGCCTGGTCCGGCGACATCGACATCCTCATCAACAACGCAGGCGTGATGGACATCCCCGCCGCGCGCACCGCCGACGGCCTCGATCTGCAGACCACCACCAACTACACCGGCCCCTTCCTGCTGACCACCCTGCTGCTCGACCACATCACCGACCGCGTGGTGCACATCACCAGCGAACTGCACAAGCAGGGCAAGATCGACCTGGACGACCTCGACTGGCGGACGCGCAAGCACAACGGGATGCGCGCCTACGAGGCGTCGAAGCTCGCCGTCGTCCTGTTCTCGCTGGAGCTGCAGCGCCGACTGACCGCCGCCGACAGCCCGGTGCGCTCGGTGCTCGCCAGTCCGGGCATCGCCCGCACCACACTGGCAGCCCACTCCCGGTCGAACGTCATCAACCGGCTCACGTTTCTCACCAACGCCCCGGAGCGCGGAGCGCTGTCGCTGCTCTATGCCGCCACCCAGGACGTCCCCGGCAACTCCTACGTCGGGCCGGACGGCCTCGGCGGCTTCCGGGGCTCCCCGGCGGTCCGCCGACAAGGCAAGGCCGGCCTCGACCCGGCCATGGCCGGCCGGCTGTGGGACGTGACCGCCGACCTCGTCGGGCCGGTCGCCCGATGAGCTACCCGGAGGGTTACCTGAAGGCTTGCCTTGAGGCCGCCAACCACGCCGAGATCTACGTACCGCACGGCTACCCGGAACAGACCGTCGACCTCGGTGAGATCCGGAGGGAGTGTCTGGATCTTTGTGTGAGGCCTGGTGTGGATGATTCCTGTCATTGGTTGGTGACGCGGTCGCCGTAGTAGCTGGCGAGGCTGTTGATGGCCTGCTTCTCGGCGGGTGTCTTGCCGGTGACGTTGGCCCGGTTCTTGATCGGGTTGCGGATGACCAGGTAGAGCACCTTCAATGCCGCGTCGTCGGGGAAGTGGCCGCGTCGCCGCGTTGCTTGCCGGAAGCGGGAGTTGAAGGACTCGATCATGTTGGTGGTGTAGACGACGCGGCGGATCGGGGCCGGGAAGCGCATGAAGACGAACGTGTTCCCAGTTGCGGCGCCAGGTGTCGATCACCGCCGGGTAGCGCTGGCCCCACTCGTCTTCGAAGCGGACGAAGCGCTGCTCGGCCTCGTCGGCGGTCTTGGCTGTGTAGACCTCGCGAAGCTGACGGGCGATGGCGGCCCAGTGCTGCTTGGCCGAGTAGCGCAGGCTGGTGCGCACGAGGTGGACCACGCAGAGCTGGACGTCGGTCTGGGGCCACACGTCGTTGATCGACTCCGGCAGCCCCTTGAGGCCGTCGCAGCAGGTGACCAGGACGTCCCCAACGCCGCGGTTGCTTAGTTCGGTCAGCCAGGTCATCCACTGCTTGGCGCCCTCGCCGCCGGTGCCGACCCACATCCCGAGCACGTCGCGGTCCCCATCGAGGTCGATGCCGACCGCGATGTAGACCGGCTTGTTCGCGACCGCGCCGTCGCGGATCTTGATGTAGATGCAGTCGATCAGCAGCACCGCGTAGACGCGGTCCAGCGGCCGGGTGCGCCAGGCGGCCAGGTCCTGGGCGACCTGGGCAGTGGCGCGGGAGACCAGGTCGCGGGAGACCTCCACGTCGTAGACCTCCGCGAGGTGGGCCGGGTCTCCCCGGTGGTCAGGCCCTTCGCGTACAGGGAGACGATGGTCTCGGTGAAGCCCTCGACGCGGCGGGCGTGCTTGGGCACGATCTGTGGCGTGAACGATCCCGCGCGGTAGTGGGGGATGTCGATGGTCACCGGCCCCACCTGGGAGAGCACGGTCTTGTGGCTGGTGCCGTTGCGGTGGTTGCCCGACCCCGCGTCGGCCGGGTCTCCTTTCTCGTAGCCCAGGTGCTCGGCCATCTCGGCCTCCAGCGCACCCTCCAGGACCAGCTTCACCAGCCCGGTGAGCAGACCGCTCTCGCCCACGAACTGGAGCCCGTCCCGTCGGGCCCGTTCCACCAACTCCTCGGCCAAATCCCGGTTCTTCTCAGCGATCCGCGCCAACTCCGCCCCCGTCCGCACCTGGTGCTCGCTTTCAACGGGGCCCGGTTCGTCCTTGCTGCCCATCTGTGATCCTTCCTGGCAGAGAACCCATCTCATGCCAACTCGGGTCACACCAGGCCAGACACGCAAACTTCAGGACAGTCCCCCATGTAGTGCACCCACGAGTAGGACGCGGAGAAGCCTGGCCTGTCTGGGGAGGCGAAAGGGGCGGCCACCCGCGCGGGCTTCGTGTCCTCCCCCGGCTGCTCGCCGTCGAGTCAGGACGAGGCCACAAGGCAACGTTTCCGCAGCGAGGCCCAGGCCACTGTCCGTCTGAATCATCCCCATGCGGTTGCCATGTACAACGTCAAGTCCCGTTAGAGCGAAACCTGCGCGTCTTCCTTACCAGAGGCGGGGCGTCGGCGCACAACTGGCGTCGTTATTTCAGGTGACGCCTCAAGCCACCGCGAGGGCTTGGGCGCCAGATGCTCATAGCCTCTTATCGCACTCGAGTATTTCCGGAAGCGTGCGTCTGCTTTTCTGGGCTCGATCACCGAAAAGGGGGGCGTGATGCTGGCGTTGGTCGGTCGAGACGGTTTGCTTCACGCCGCCCGCATCGGCAGGCTTTATGTGGCGGGCGTGGGCAAGGCCTTGGGTGTGGGCCTTGCGGTTGCCGCCGCCGTCGGCGGGGGTCTGACAGCGTCCGTGCTCCCGGCCGGCGTAGGAGTGCCGGCTGCGCACGGAGTAGCCGCCCTTTCTCTCCTTGCGCGGGCCCGGACAACCGCCGAAAGGGTGCGTCTTCGCCTGAGGCTGTTCGCTGTTTCGGCCGCAGCAGGCGGCCTTCACCACTTCGTCGTAAGTCAGCCCTCGTCGGCGACAGGGCACTCTGCTGGTGTCCTCCGTTCCATGGTTCAGGGCCTGGGGGCCGCCGGGATCGCCGTGTGTCTGGGGCTGGGTGTGGCCGGACTGGTGATGGCAGCAGCGGACAGCGGCACGAACCTGATGTGGTTACGGCGGGTCCTGGACGGATGGATGATCGCAGGGTCGCTGCTCACTCTGTGCTGGGTGCTTCTGCTGCATCGCGCCGATCAAGGCGGTGACGTGACGGCATCGGTGCTGGGTCTCGCACGTGTGGTGACGGACATCCTTGTCTTGGGTCTCGTGGTCGCCCTCTGCTTCTGCGTTGAACCCGGGAAGCGCACAGCGACCACTGTGGCGACTGTGGCCCTTGTTGTCCTGGCTGTCGGCGACATGCTGCGCATCCTCTTGCCGGTGCCGGGCACCTGGTACGGGGTCCCTCTGGCGGCGACCTGCTCGATGACAGGGTTGCTCCTGGTCGCTGCCGTGCCGTGGATGCCGGGGGGTGTCAGCGTCGTGGGGGTCGGTGAGCGGGTGCTGCCTGTCGTCGGGGTGGTGGCAGGCTTTGTGCCTGTGGTCGTCTGCCTGCTCGCCATGGGGGCGCACGTGTTGGCCGGTGGCCGCACCGATGCGGTGATGATGGCCCTGGCAGGTACGGTGCTTCTCGGGTTCGGTGTCCGGCAAGGCATCGTTCAGGCCGACCACCTGCGTATCACGCGAGAGGTCGTCGCCCGTGAGGCCCATTACCGCACCCTGGTCGACGGCTTGTCCGACGTGATCACCGTCCTCAGTCTGGACGGCCGTGTGCTCTACGTCAGTCCGGCCGCCCGTCACGTTTTCGGCCACAGGCCGGAGGATCTCGTAGGCGCTCGTTTGCCCCTGTATACCCACCCGGACGACGCGACGCCGCTGATGCAAGCCGTTGAGAGGCTGCGGCAGGAAGCCGAGCCAGGCGACCGCGGCCCGGGCCGCCACGTGTTCTGCCGCGTCCGGGCCGCTGACGGGGGATGGCGCCATGTCGAGTCGACGATCAGCCTCCACCCTGAGGGACTGATCTTCAGCAGCCGCGATGTGACCGAGCGGGTCGCACTGCAGGCGCAGCTCGAACGCCGTGCCTTCCACGACGCGTTGACCGGCCTGCCCAACCGTGCGTTGTTCACCGACCGAGTCGCCCACGCACTACGGAAGGGGACCGTCGGCACGACTCCGCCGGCAGTGCTGTTCCTGGACCTGGACGGCTCCAAGGCCGTCAACGATTCGGCCGGACACGCCATGGGCGATGCCCTGCTCATTCAGGCTGCCCGTCGGCTCCAGGCATCCGTGCGGGCTGGCGACACCGTCGCCCGCCCCGGCGGCGATGAGTTCACCGCACTCCTGGAAGGAGAGGCAGGGGCATGCCCTCCTCCAGCCAGAGAAGTAGCTGAACGGATTTTGTCCGCCCTGACCAAGCCGTATCGCATCGGCAGCACTGACGCGGTGGTCTCGGCTTCCATCGGCATCGCGGTCGCCATGCCAGGCATCACACCCGAGGACCTTCTGGATCACGCCGACCAGGCCATGTACGAGGCCAAAAGCGCGGGTAAGGGCCGCATCCGCATGCACCACCCGGCGTCACAGGACGTCTGCAGCGGCATGCTGAACCACTGACGACGCGACGCACGTGCATCCACTCTGATCCCCTTCACCATCAGTCATGTATTCCGGTACGCCCCGTTTCATATGGAGTCGGCGGTAGGCCCCGGGGCGGTTCAGCAAAGCCTGGCAGGTAGGTGGACGGGGTGCACTCGACATGCTGGCTGCACGCTGCCCCCGTGGCGAAGCAAGTCGTCGTCCTCGCTGCGCGGGCGCAGCGAGAAGCCGAACTCCCGAGGCTCGGGGGTCCGTTCAAGCAGGAGCTCGGCTGTTCCGCAGGCGGGATGCCGCTGCGCACCCACGCACAAGTGCCGTTACGTACGAATGCTTCCGCGGCCGCAAGTGTCTGGCGCGTGGAAGCCTTCCGGACCCGGCTACTCGACGTCCGCCGCGTTGATCTCCGGGGCGGGTGCGTGGAGGGTGTTACTCACTGATCTTGATCTGCGTGCCGGAAGGCACTTCGCCGTCGAGGTACAGCGAGTCCTCGGTCGGCACCAGGTTGCCTCCTACTGGCCAAATCCACTTGGGGCAGCAGCACTTGGTGCAGGTCCGTCAGACGAGCGTCCGTGAACAACCTTGTGCGACCTTGGTCACGAAGACCAAGTGAACGTGCATCATGAAAGCACAGGGCTGGCCAGTTCTGATCTTCTGTATCTCGCCCATAACCCAAGTATGTATCGTGGCCGCCATGCAGCTTCGGTACAGCTTCCGCCTGTACCCGGACATCGGTCAGCGCACCGCCCTGGCCCAGGCGTTCGGGTGTGCCCGCGTCGTGTTCAACGACGCGGGCACACCCGTGAGGACGCCAGTCGATCCGGTTCACCGCCAATGCCCGCTGGTCGATCACCGGTAGCGGGCGGCTGAACCTGCCGAAGATCGGTGCGGTGAAGGTGAAGTGGTCCAGGGCCCTGCCCACTGCCCCCTACCTCCGGCACCGTGATCAAAGACGCGGCCGGACGGTACTTCGCGTCCTTCGTCATCGACACGGACCCGGCCGACGATGCCCACCGGATGCCCGACAGCGACCAGACGGTCGGCATCGACCTGGGCCTGACCCACTTCGCCGTCCTGTCCGACGGCACGAAGGTCGACTCCCCGCGGTTCCTACGCCGTGCGGAGAAGAAACTCAAGCGCGCCCAGCGGGACCTGTCCCGCAAACAGAAAGGCTCGAAGGACCGGGAGAAGGCCCGCCTGAAGGCCGCCCGCGCCCATGCGCAAGTGGAAGATGCGCGCCGCGAGTTCCACCACCAGCTCTCCACGAAGCTGATCCGCGAGAACCAAGCGATCGGTGTGGAGGACCTGGCGGTCAAGGGACTGGCGCGCACCAGGCTGGCCAAGAGCGTGCAGGACGCGGGCTGGGCACGGTTCGTGGCCATGCTGGAGTACAAGGCGGTCAGGTACGGGCGCGCCCTGGTGAAGATCGGCAGGTTCGAGCCGACCTCCCAGACCTGTTCCGCCTGCGGCGTCAAGGACGGCCCCAAACCTCTCCACGTCAGGGAGTGGACCTGCCCCGCGTGCGGCACGGTCCATGACCGGGACCACAATGCCGCGAGGAACGTGAAAACGGCCGCCGGACTGGCGGTCGCAGCCTGTGGAGCGCAGGCAAGACCAGGACTCGTCCTGGCACAGCGCGACGAAGCAGGAAGCCATGGATTCTCCCCCGAACCCCGTGCCGCGTAGCGGCACAGCAACGGACGAGAAGGCCAGAATTCTCGGGCTTCAGCCCGAGGAGCAAGTCAACAGACGCCTGCAGCCACCGCATCGGGAGGAAGCGGCTCGAGACCTGGCTCCGCAATCGCCAGGTTGCCAGGCCTGACCGGGTCCCCGCGACGGCCGACCAGGCCGCCGGACGACGGTACACGAGTTCGTCTGTCAGCGGTCGGCTGCTCGTCTTCCGTTCGCTGTGGCCGGGCGGCCTTCTACGAGCCGGTGAATGCTCGCGTCCCGAGCCGGTTCAGCGGTTCGGCGATCCGGTCAGCTTGGGAGCCAGTCGGCATATGAAGCCCGGAGCCGTCCCTACCAACTAGCGGTCCGGCGCAATCGTGGAAGATGGAACCCATGACAGGGGACGCGAGCGAGATCGTTCTGAGCAAGCAGGACCTTCGTGAGATCGCCGCGTTCGCTGCGGCCTGTGCTGAGGCGGCGCTTGAGGTATTCGAGGCCGATCAGCCGGACAACTCGCGGCCTCGAGACGCGATCAGTGCCGCGTGGGAGTTCGCCCGGGGCGGCGAACGCGGGAAGTCTCTGCGCGACACGGCATCGGCGGCCCTCAAAGCGGCCAAGGGCGCGGATACTGCGGCTGCCCGAGAGGCAGCGTGGGCTGCGATGTCTGCGGCAGGCGCCGCCTACCTGCATCCGTTGGCCAAGGCCACCCAGGTCAAGCACATCCTCGGAGCTGGCGCTTACGCGGCCAGAGCGGCCGAACTCGTCGACGGCGACGATCGGAGCGTTGGTGCCGAAAGTATCGAGCAGACGGTGCATCGTGCGACACCAGTCGTCATTGACGTGCTCAAACGCTTCCCGGCGGCGCCGAGTGGCGGCGGACGGGTTGGTGAGTTGATCCGCATGCTGGACGCTGACCTTCGTTCACTCACCATCGCTGAGTGACTTTCAGCGTCCAGGCGGAGCGGGCCTCACATCCGTCAGCGGTTGACTTCGAGGTTCGTCAGGACAAGCAGGGCGCGCAGGAGGCGGGTCGCGTGGGCGGGGTCGGTGCGGAGCTTGGTGAGGGGCCGCCAGTTTTTGAGGTGGCCGAAGCCGTGCTCGACCGGTGCGCGCCCGACGGCGAGGACGCGGTTGGCTTCCTTCTGGCCTGGGGTGAGTTTGTGGGTGCGGCTGGCGTGAAAGCCGGTGACGATCACGGGGTCGAGTACGTCGTTGTCCAGGCCGCGGAAGCCGAGGTCCGCGAGGGCGCCTAGGCCGGCGGCGCGCAGGTGGGCCAGGATGTGGTCGTGGCGGGCGGCGGTGATGTCGTGGGTGCGGCCGGGCCGGGCAGCGGATATCCAGATCAGGCGGCCCTGCTCGTCTGTCAGCGCAAGGAAGTGGAGGCCGTGACGGCGATGCTTGCCGGAGTAGTTGCGGCGGTCGTCCTTTCCGGTGCGGCGCTGGGTGGGGATGAGGGTGCCATCGTTCAGGACCACCTCCCCGCCTTGCTTGGCGACCTTCTTCAGGGCGTGGTACAGACGTGGGGCCTGCGCGGCGAGCAGGGTGATCAGCTCGTCGCGCCAGCGGCGGACGGTGGATTCGGACACGTTGTTACCGTCGGCTATGTCGGCCAGGCGCTGGTCGTGGCGCAGCACGGCCAGGACGATCACCGCGATCCGTCCGGGCGGCAGGATCCGCCACCGGGACCGTATCGCCTTCAGGTGGCGCCGCAGCAGATCGGCGAGGTGGTTGACAGTGCGCGTGGACAGCGGCAGACGGCACTGGTAGACAAGCGGGCAGGGTTCCTCGGCGCGCTTTTGGGCATTCGTCACACAATTCCAACGGCCGCCGGGGGTACCCCGGTTACGCCCGTGCCGAGCCACTCCGAGTGGCGGTGTTCCTGGTCACAGGCGGGTGGTGAACCGGCCGTCGGGCAGCTTCCGCAGCCAGCCGCGATCGACGAGTCTGACCAGCCTCCCGCGCAGCGGTTCCAGTTTGGCCCGAACGCTGACGTCGACGCCCAACATCTCGCCGACCTGCCGGGCCATGACCGATCCGGCGGCCTGCCGCACGGCGGCAACGATGCGCTGGTAGTCGGGCGGGAGCATGGTCTCCTCAACGTCCGGCGTACGGTGCGGAATCAGCATCACCGCGCAACCGCCGCCCACCTGCCCAGGTCCAAGGCCGGCCGACTCTCGTTCGTTGGCGAGCTGCTCGCTCACCCGCTCAAAGACCCGTTCGGCGACGGCGAGTTCGTCCCGCTCGGCCCGCACCTCCGCCAGCTGCTTGGCCAGCTGTTCTTCGAGTTCGTCCAGTTCCGCGCGCCGCGCGGTGATCCGCGGGATCCAGCATGCGCCGGATCGTAGGAGGCCGTCCGACCGCCACGGGCAGGAACCGGTGAACCGACCGCGGCCGTTGCCCACGCGCTCACTGCACTGAGCGTTCCAATGCATCTCGATGATCGGAAACCCACTGATAGGCCGACTGAACTTGCCTCACTGCCCCTGCGTCACGGAGCCGGGCCATGGCGAGGTCACCCGCATCGGCCTGGGTCTCGATGCCCCGCCAGCACCGATCCTGCCACCACAAGATCGTGGACACGAGACGTTGCCGGTCAGGCAACTCGTAGCTGTCAACGATCAGCCTCATCCGTCGGGCTGCCTTCTCGACGTCGGTGACCGAAGGGCCCAGACCGAGGTACTGCCAGCAGACATGAGCGATGTCGTGGATCCGCGCGCCCGGTGCCGCAAGGTCCCAGTCGATGAATGCCACTGGCCGAATCTCGCCACCGCACAGCTGATAGACCGTGTTCTTGGGCGACAGGTCGCTGTGACACACGACCTCTTGATCTCCGGCCAGCGGGGTGCCGGCCGTCAGGTCATGGAACTCACGCACGAGCCGGGCGACCGTCACCAAACTCTCGTCCGATGACACAGCAGCAGGTTGTCGCGGCTCCCATGCCACGTGGCCATCGAGGTAACTGAGGACTTCACGGCCCTCGTCGTCCACACCGAGATACCGCGGAGCACCACCCCAGCCACTGGCTTCAAGCAACCTCAGCAGATCACCCACGAACTTCGCCGAAGCTGGACGACGCACCGTGTCCCCGACACGAACGACCGCATTGACGAAACCTCCGGGCAAGAACGACTCAGGCATCCATCCACCCTGCCTGATCACTACCTCTAACGCTCATAACTTGTCCCGACGCTTGATCCGCCCCAAGACACCCCGCCAGATGATTTACTCCGCAGACTCCCGCCCACGACCAGCGCGAGTACCCCGACAGACGAGCACACCAGCCCTTTGACCTGCGACGTCAAGTTGGCGGGGGCTCGCTGTGCCGCCTCGGACGAACAGCCCGCGGATTCCGTGAGACACCAACTGGCTGCCGCCAAGGGCCCCGGGTCCGGCGTCGGGCAGGAGAGCCGACATGTGCCGACGTCAGGATCCGGCAGCGGACACATGGCGAGCCAACTCGGTGGCCAGGCGTCGCATGACCGTGCGGTTGGCGCGTCGTATCGTGGCCCGAACGACGGGTCCCAGCAGACGGTCGGCGAGCGGGACGCGCGCCCAGGCGTACGTGAACGACACGTGACTCCCGCCGGTCCGCAGCGGTTCGATGGTGTAGGTGCCCTGGGCCAGGCGTCGGCCGGCCGCGCTGACGTTCCGTTCGACGATGCGCCGCGGCGGGTCGGCCTCGACGACCTCGATGGTGACGTCGGTCTTCACGCCGCCCAGCGCGGCTGTGACCGTGGCGCACGATCCGATGCCCCGGCCGGGGCCGCTGTAGCGCCATCCGGTCAGGTAGTGGTTGGTGAATCGCTCGTGGTGAGCCATGACATCGAGGAAGTCGTAGACCTGCTCGGGCGTCTGCGGTACGTCGATCGACACGGTGACAGACTTCATGTACCACACGGTACACAGGGCATGTACCAATTGGTACACTCGTGACGTGGTGAATACGAACGGCCCACATCCTGGGGGCGAGGCAGTGCCCGGCACGGACGGGGACCGGCGCGCTCAATTGGTGAACGCGGCCGTCGACTACGTCGCGGCACACGGCATCACAGACCTGAGCCTGCGCGGCCTGGGCGCCGCGATCGGCGTCAGTCACCGCATGCTGATCCACTATTTCGGCTCCAAGGAACACCTGCTCGTCGAGATCGTCCGGACGTCGGAGCGGCGCCAGCGTGATCTGCTGTCCCGGCTCCGCCTGGAACCCGGTCTCTCACCCGCCGATGCTGCGCGGCTCCTCTGGCAGCAGCTGACGGACCCTCGACTGGCCGGTCAGGAGCGGCTCTTCTTCGAAATCTACGGGCACGCGCTGCGGGGCCGCCCCGAGGCTGCCCCGCTCCTCGAAGGGCTCGTGAACGACTGGCTGGAGCCGCTCGTGGCCGCCGAGGTCGCCGCAGGGGCGGACCCTGCCATGGCCCGGAACCGCGCCAGGCTGGGACTCGCCACCGTCCGCGGTCTGCTGCTCGACCTGCTCGCCACCGGTGACCGCGCCGGCGTCAACGCGGCCATGGAGGACTTCCTCCAGCTGTACTACGGCTCGAAGTGACGGAGTCGCCGATGAAGCCGAGCGGCCGGGCCGGACGGCGACCACTGTTCGAACAAGGGTCGCCGAGGTAGACGTACGCCCTGACCTGCTTCGCAGGCTTTTCGAGACGCCTTCGAAGTGTCTGGAGAACCATCGGGTTTCATCTCGTAGTTCCAGTCCGCGCCGGTGGGCAGTTCTGGTACGGACTGGGCGGCGGAGAGGGGCCAGTCCACCCGGCCGGCCTGCGGCGAAGCCGGCGGTGGTGCGCGTCGCTGTGCTCAGACCTGCTGGGGTGCCGGGTGGGCTGGTCACTAATCCTCAACCGGGCGGGGCGGTGAGCCGGCCAGCGGCGAGGAGTCTTCGTATCGGACCTCGTAAACGCGCTCGGCGAACTTCCAGCCGTTGCCGGTGCGCTGGTAACGGTCATGGTAGATGGCGTAGTTCAGCCCTCCGCGGCCGTCGCGGCCACGCCCGACCTCTGACATATACGCGCGGCCTGACGCGGTGTCGCCGTCAAGCTGGATCACGCCCGGGTGCGTATTCTGCACAAGAAAGTCCACAACATCCGGCACCCGCCTGCCCCAGGCGCGGATCGGCTCCTGCCCTTCGAGTTCAACGGGGATGTTGGGCATACGCCATACGCCGTCCGGTGTGAACAGCAAAGCGATACGGTCGTAGTCGCGCATCATCACCGCGTCGGTGAACTCACCGCGCAGCGCCTCGATCTCGACGCGATCCGCGATGGCCTGAAAGTCACTCATCGATTTCCTCCTCATCGCCTTGAAATCGGTGCACGAACGACACCGGTCCGCCCTGAGACGGAAGCCTCCACGTCGGCGGTACAGCCGGTGCCGCCAAGCGTCTCCTGGTCTCCTGCTCGCTGGATGGTGTGTTCGTCTCAGCAGTACGACGACACGGTCCTCCGGAATGTGACACGGCCCCGCTCAGAGGGCACCGCAATGAGGATCTGCCGGCACGAACGAGTGGTGTCTCATTCTCAGACCGGTGTCATTTCCTCACCGGCCGATGGCTCCGAACACCAGGTCTCGCGACGAGGGTTCGGGCCGGCACGACACACGTCGGCTGGTCCAGAGCCAAGGCTTCGGCGACCTCGCTCGGCATGCGCCTGTTCGTATGATGCACGGGCTCAGGGGAGTTCGGGCAGTTGGAGTTCCATCAGTGGGGCGTACTGCTGGCCGGCGTAGCAGTCGCCGTCGTGCTGGTCGCCTTGTACAGAGGGGCGTGGCAGGGAGACTTTGACCGCGAGGGCGCCGGGGTGGTTGACCACCAGGATCTCGTTCTCGCTGGTGTTGAACAGTCCGGCGAACAGGGCCCGGTTGAGGATTCCGGCGTTGGTGAGTGCCTCGTAGGTGTGTTGGTCGTGGCACATGAAGTCGAAGGTGAGGGTGAAGGGTCCGGCGTTCTTGGAGCGGACGAGGGAGCAGTAGTCGAGCAGCGTGGCCATGGTCAGACCTCTTCGGTGGCGGTGCGGAACAGTTCGGTGGGAGTGACGCCGGTGGCGACGTGGTTGAGGGTGAAGCGGTAGAGCGGGCCGCGGTCCATTTCGGGCGGCGAATAGGGGTAGGCGAGGGTGGAGACCAGGCCGTCGTACTCGGGAATGGGCAGGTGCGAGGAGGCGTGGGCGACGAACGTGGAGATCGCGTGGGCGGTGCCCTGATCGGGCGCGGTGATGGTGATCAGCACGCCGAGTTCCTGGGGCTGCAGGGGGGTGGGTTCGGTGCCGGTCAGGACCGTCCCGGTGCCGTAGAGGCGGTAGTTGATGTCGGTGGTGTCCGGGTCGACCCGGCCGTCGAACACGTCGAGGATCTTGGCGTCGAAGTACTTCTTGGCCATGGGCAGGAGCTCGGGGAGGCGCTCGATGACGACCTTGTCGCGGACGCCGCCGACGATGACGGTCTGGTAGCCGACGAGTTCGGCGCCTTCGAGCTTGTTGGTGTAGCCGTCGGCCTCGATGTAGCGGGAGCCGCGGACGCGTACGGTCCGTTCGTCGACGGCCTCGTAGGTGGCGTGGGTGGTGTCGAGGGTGCCGGAGGGCTCGGTGATGTGGAACGGGTCGGCGTTCTCGTACAGCGTGTGGGCGGCGACTGAACGAGGGGTGAGGCGGCTGCCGTCGGCGAGCGTGGTGACGTCGAAGTGGTCGTCGCGCAAGGTCACCAGGAGTCCGTTGGCATCGGGCGGGATCGCGCAGGCGGCGCCGCATTCGATGGTCTTGGCCATGTGCCAGGTGAGGCCGGGGTCGGCGCCGTTCAGGTGGGGCAGGGCGGCGAACAGCGCGGTGTCGCTGGCCCGTCCGGCCAGGATGACGTCGTAGCCGTCGCGCAGGAGCTCTTGGATGGGCTCGACGCCCATCATGGCGACGGTGTGGCTGCGTTCGAACAACTTCCGTTCGATGACAGGGGCGTTGGCGAGCGGCCGGATGCGGCCCTGGTCGTACAGGTGCTGGAGGCGCTCTGCCGGTTGGTCGCTGTAGATGAGGCCGAGTTTGAAGTGCAGGTTGTCCTCGGCGGCGATAGTTCGAGCCAGGCCGGCGACCCAGTCGACGCCATCGTCGCGTCCGCTGGTGCCGCATGAGCCGATGATCAGCGGCACTTGGAGGGTGTCGCGGGCTTGGAGGAGCAGGCGCAGGTCGCGCGTGACGGCCTGGGCGGAGAGCTTGGGGGTCCCGGAGCCGAGCGCCGCGGGGCCGGAGTCGGTGGAGCCGGCATCGCAGGCGATCACGTGCGGGCCGGCGGCTACACCGCGCTCGAGGGCGGCTGTGTCGAAGCCGGCACCGAGGGCTCCGGTCGGGGCGAGGATACGCATGTCCATAAGGGCGACTTTCTTCTGTGCGGGCGAGGGTCAGGAAGCAGTTGCGAGCGGCCGCTCGGCGCGGCGGGCCACGAGGGTGAAGACGGCGAAGGTGACCGCGCCGAACACGGCCGCGTTGAGGAACATGTAGCGCCAGCCGGTGAGGTCGACGGTGGCGCCGAGCAGGGCGGGGCCGAGCGCCATGCCGGAGGCTGCGGCCACCGTGTACAGACCGGTGTAGGCGCCCAGGACACGGTTGTTGGGCGCCAGGCTCCATAGGGCGACCAGGCCGTTGACGGAGAAGACGGCGTAGCCGATCGAGGCGATGGCCACGGAGGCGGCGGTGAACGCCGGCGTGGGTTCGGCGAAGCCGACGAGCAGGCCCGCGACGAACAGGGCGATGCCGTAGCGGATCATGCGGAGCTCGCCGAGCCGGTGCGAGAGGTAGGCCAGCGGGACGACGCAGATGAGGAAGGCGATCGCGCCCGGCAGGGCGATGCCGCCCGCCGCGCCCCGGGTCAGGCCGAGGACCTCGGTGCCGTACGGGGTGGTCAGCGAGCGCAGTGCAGCCCACATGCCGGCGAAGCAGAAAATGCCGACCATGAGCAGCAGCCGGACCCGGCTCGGTTCCCGTACGAGGTCCTTGAGGACCGCCCACGGCGAGGAGAACGGGTCAGCCTGGTCGGTGTTGGTGTCCTCGCGGCGTAGCGCTGCGGGGTGGCGGCGGCCCAGGAAGCGGTAGGACAGAGTCACCATGACGATCATCAGGAACGGCGGGATGGCGAAGGCGGCCTTGAGGCTGTGATCCACCACCAGCAGGCTGATGAGGGCCGAGACGATGATGGTGAGACTGACGCCGGCCTTGATGAACCCCTGGGCCTTGCCGCGCTGTTGGGGTGCGACGTAGTCGGAGACCAGGGTTTCGGTGACGCCCTTGAAGGAGTTGGCGGTCAGGCCGAACGCGAAGATGCAGAGCATGAGCATCGGCAGGCTGGTGGCCCACGGGATCAACGCGAAGGGCACGGCCGCCACGCACGCCCCGGCTACCACGATGGGCCAGCGTCCGGTGCGACGCAGGGCCAGCCGGTCGGAGATCAGGCCCATCCAGGGCTGGATGATGACGCCGAGTCCGGTGTCCAGGCCCATGATCAGGCCGATGACAGTGGCGGAGGACACGAAGTGACGCAGCTGGGCGGGGACTTGGGCGTCGTAGAAGTTCCACACCGACTCCTGGGCGAAGATCGCGAGGGCGACCCACAGGACGGCGCTTCCGCTCATGCGCTCCGGCCGTTTGGCCGCGGGGGCGGTCTCGAGCGCGGTCGGTGCAGCCGCCGAGGCGGGGGGCTGGGGTGGTTCGTCGTGCAACATGGCGGCTCCTATGCCATATGCTATAGCAAAATAGTGGTGTGTCTGTGCGTCGGCGACCTCCCGAGGGGCCGACGGGCAGACAGCTGAAGGAAGGGGGTCAGGTGCTGGACAGCTGGACGAGCGCGGCGCGGTGGTGGGCGGTGGCAAGCTGTTCGGCGCGGTCCTCGTCGCGCTCCAGAAGGGCGTCCAGCAGCTCGCGGTGCTCGCGGTAGCGGCTGCGGAAGCTCTCGGCCCGGCCGGGGGCCAACTTCATGGTCAGGTCGAGGCGTTCCTCATCGCTGAAGGCGCGAGCCTGGGTCAGCAGACCCTCCAGCACCGGATTGGCCACGCACGCCTCGACTTGGTGGTGGAATTCGCGCAGCAGCCGGAACACGGCGGTGACCTGGTCGGCCACCGGAGCGTCGATCCCCTGGTCGGCCAGTGTCTGCTCGATCCCGGCGACCAGGTGGTCGGCGTCGTCCAGCAGGCCGACGAGCTCGGTCAGCTGGGCGGCCGTGGCGTTGCGGGCCGCGAGCCTCGCCATCAGGGCGGACAGGCGGACCTCGGCCTCCACGATCTCGCCACGGGCGGCGGCGGAGTGGTCGGCGATCCGCAGCGAGCGCGGGCCGACCCGCTCGACGACCTTCTCGTGGACCAGCTGGCGGAGCGCCTCCCGGATCGGGGTGGGGCTCACTCCCAGACGAGCCGCGAGGTCCCGCTCGGTGATCTTCTCGCCAGGACGCAAGGCGCCCCCGCGGATCGCGTCACGCAGCCGCCGGTAAGCCTGGTCGGCCAGCGAGGTCGTCTCCATGGGGCCGAGGGTGTCCTTGGTCATGCCGCCCAGACTGACTCCTGCTATAGCAAACAGTCAATGGGTTCATTGCTGATTCCTTTTCGGGAGGTTGCCGCGACGCGTCCCTGGCCACCACGCGCTCCACGTGGTCACCGGGGCGGCAGGGCGGGGAGCGTGACGGTGACGGCGGTCCCTGAGCCGGTGTGCGAGGTGATGCGCACGGTGCCGTGGTGCGCGTGGACGACCGCCTGGCCGATGGCCAGGCCGAGTCCGGAGCCGCCGCGGGCCCGGCTGCGGCTGGCCTCGGCCCGCCAGAACCGGTCGAACACGCGGGAGAGGTCTTGCTGTGTGATCCTGGGCCCCTGGTCGGCCACCCGGATGACGGCCTCGCCGCCGGACGACTCGAGGGAGACGTCGATCGGGGTGCCGGCCGGAGTGTGCTGGACGGCGTTGCCGACGAGGTTGTTGAGGACCTGCTGGAGCCGTGGAGCGTCTCCGCGTACGTGGACGGGCGCGTCGGCGTACAGGTGGATGGTGCGGTCCGGGGCGACGACACGGGCGTCCTCGACCACATCGGTGGCCAGCGCCGCAGGTCGACGCGCTGTGCTTCCAGGGGGCGTCCGGCGTCCAGGCGGGCGAGCGGGGAGAGTTCCTCGACGAGCAGGCGCATGCGGCCGACCTCGCCGTCGACCCGTTCTCTGAATCTTCGCAGGGAATCGGGGCCTTGAGGCCGGGCGGGAATGCGATCCTCGGTCCTGAGGTGCGAAGCGCCGGAGTTCTCTGCGCCTTTGTGGTGACGGTCAGGCTGGCCGCTTCTGGCTGTCGATGTAGTCCTTGACGATGCTCAGCGGTGCGCCGCCGCAGGAGCCCGCGAAGTAGGACGGGGACCAGAACACGGGCCCGTGCCGATCCGGTTGATCCGGCCGCTGTACTCCGCGCGCAGGTAACGGGAGCTGAGCGCCTGCGGTCGATTCGACAAGTCAGACGCTCCCGTAACAGGGCATTCCGACCAACTGCCCGCCGGTGTCGCTCGCACAACGGTTCTAGCGTGGCATCAGCCGGGTCCACCCAGTACGATCTTCCACACTCGGGTCGCCACCTGGAGGTTGAGCCGGTCCTCGACGTTCGCGAGGTCGTTGCCGCTGATGTCGCGGATGCGCTGAAGCCGATAGCGCAGCGTGCTGCGGTGGATCGCGAGGGATTCGGCGGTCTCGTCGTAGTTGCCGCCGCAGTCGAAGTACCGGGACAGGGTCTCCACCATGGCCGTGTGGTGCTGGGAGTCGTAGTTGATGAGCTGCCCGAGCCACTCGTGGACGAACGTCTCTAGTTCCCGGTAATCGTTGCCGGGTCCCAGGATGCGGTAGAGGCCAAGCTCGTCGAAGAACGTCGTGCCGTAGCGCTCGCGGGAGTGGCGGCGCACTTCCAGGGCGCGCTGCGCCTCCTGGTAGCGGTGGGGGATGTCGGCCAGGGAGTCGCAAGGGGCGCTCACTCCGATCGTCCCGGACCGTGTCCCGGTCTCCCGGGCGAGCGCCTCGTACAGTGCGCGGGCGTGCGGCCTGGCGTCGGCGACCAGGACCACGTGGTCGGAACGTTGGGTCAGCAGCGAGCGCATGCCCACGGCAGAGGCCGCCCGGCCCACGGTCTGCGCGAAGGAATCGCCCGCAGTCCGGTTCGACCACTGCACCACGACGATGTAGTGGCTGCGGTGCAGGTCATGTCCGACTGCCTCGGACCGGGCGTAGGCGCTTGCCTCGTCCGTCCCTGCCAGGAGGTCGTCGACCAGCTCGCGGTGCAGCCTCAGCTCCACTTCGGCCAGACTACGCAGGTGCGCCAGCTCCAGGGCGAGCGACGTGGCGGCGTGTTCCAGCGCGAGCACGGTGTGCTCGTCGGCCTCACCCCGGGCATCGACCAGGGCCAGCACGCCCAGGATCTCGCCGTGCGGGCGGACCAGGGTGATCAGCCGGTCCTTTATCCGCACCGGCCCGGCCTCCCGGGCGACGGCGTGCAGCATTTCGTCCTGGCGCACGGGGTCCGGTTCCGGATAGGGGTCGGGGCGGCTGGGGCCGGTCCAAGACCTCAGCCGACCGAAGCGGTCCTCGACCAGCGTGGGGAGTCCAGTGAGCCCGTGCAGTGCGTGGGTGATGGCTCCCTCGCCGCCGCCCGAGGCAGCGACGTCGGCCATGAGCGCGTGAACGGCCTGCTGGAATCCCAGCTCAGCCACGACGGAGATCAGCTGCCTCTGGAGGGCTGTCCGTTCCTCCCTCAGCCGGTACAGCTCCAGCGCGTCCTCGCGTTGGCTGCGGTGTGCGAAGGCGACTGACAGAGCAGCAGCGGTGTGCCGGACGAGCGTGGCGAGCCGGGATCGCTCGGCCTCGGTGGGCCGGGAGCGGGCCGTCACCACGAGGTAGCCGTGGAGTCCCTCAACACCGCGCAGCCCCAGGGCCTGGCCCCAGGACCGGCCGGGTACGGTCACAGGGCCGTCTTGCCCGGCCAGCTCCCGCACCCTCCGGTCCACGGCCAAGGCATGGATCTGCCCGTTCCTCGGGCTGGGGACCAGGTCGCCGTCCACCTTGAGGTATCCGGCCTCGGCGCTGTATGGCCCTGCGGCGGCTATGTGGTCCATGGCCAGGCGCAGGATCTCGCCTTCGTCCGGGGTGTCGAACAGGGCGCGGGAGAGCACCATCAGTTCGTGGAGGGCATGGTCGGCTGGGGTGGGAACGGGGTGGCGGGGCCCTCTCCGCGCGGCCGTGGGGTGCTGCCTGGCGCTGCCCTGCAGCCTGCCCTCCCGGTCGGAGCGGCGGCGGTAGAGGTTGTGTGTCCGGCTGCCGGCCATGGGATCACTCCGTTCTCCCCGAGCCGGCAGTACACGTTCCGGGCCCAGCCGGCCATGGGATTATTCCCATCCCCCGAGCCTGCCGAGAGGTGACAGCGACCCTTCCTTTACACCCCTCCGTCCAACTTACCCGAGATGTTCGGAGTCTTCGTCTCGTGCTCGCGGGGCGACGGGCTCAGTTGTTCTTTGACCCGCCGGGTGCAGGCGTAGAGCTGCTCGGTTCGCGAGTCTGGGGCTGCCGGGGGCCGCCGAGCGTACCGGCAGGAAGGACTGGGCGATGACCGAGCAGCCTCGTAGGCCCGTTGCCACGTACGAGACGTACCAGGAAGCCGAACGCGCCGTCGACCATATCTCGGACCAGGCGTTTCCTGTGCAGAGGGTGGCCATCATCGGCCAGGACGTCCGCCTCGTCGAGCATGTCATCGGCCGTATGGACTACGTCAGGGCCGCCCTGCACGGAGCGGCGAGCGGGGCCCTTCCCGGTGCGCTGATCGGCTGGCTCTTCGGCCTGGTCGACTGGGTGGACCCCCCTCGTCTCCGCCCTGCGCAGCGCCCTCTATGGCCTGATTTTCGGAGCGGTCGTGGGCGCGCCGTTCGGCCTGCTGCTGTACGCCCTGCAGGGCGGCCGCCGAAACTTCGCCTCCGTCCGCTGGGTGCAGCCCAGCCGGTACGACGTCGTCGTGGACAAAGCGGTCGCCGACGAGGCCGTACGGCTGCTCCACTCACCGGTCCCACCGGGCAGCCGCGGCGGTGCGAGGTCGACGTGCCGCCGGGCGTCACCGACGGGCGGCGCATCCGGCTGGCGGGCGAGGGCGGCCGGGGCAGTGGGAACGCCCCCGCGGGCGACCTGTACCTGCGGGTGCGTATCCAGCCCCACCCCCGGTTCCGGCTGGAGGGCCGCGACGTGCACGTCCAGGTCCCGGTCGCCCCCTGGGAGGCGGCCCTGGGTGCGACCGGGCCGGTGCCCGCCCCCGGCGGTGGCACGGCCAAGGTCACGGTGCCTGCGGGCTCATCCAGCGGCCGGCGGCTGCGGCTGCGCGGCGAGGGCATGCCGAACCCGCGCGGCGCGAACGGCGACCTGTACGCCGAACTCCGCATGGTGGCGCCGCCCGCCCTCGGCGACCGGGAGCGCGAACTGTTCGAGGAGTTCGCCGCCACCTCCTCGTTCGACCCCAGGAGGACGCGATGAACGACCGACCCGCGGGAGCGGCAGGCATCGGCCGGGCCGGCGTGGGCGACCGTCCGGTACGGACGGGCGTCGACGTCACCGCCTCGACGGCTGTCCGGTACGAGCTCGTGCCCGCCCCCAGGCTCTCCCTGGACGCTGTGGCCCGTCACTCGGGCCTCCACCCCGATACGGTCCGCCGGTTCGTCGCCCTGGGCCTGGTCGACGCCGAACGCGACGCCGCGGGGCACCTGGTGTTCGACCCCACGGCCCCGGCGGTCCTTGCCCGCATCCAGCGGCTGCGCACCGGACTCTGCCTCAACTACGCATCCATCGGCCTGGTGCTCGACCTGCTCGACCGCATCAGCCTGCTCGAAGCCGCCCTGCGCGGCCGCGGCACGAGGAGTGAAACACCCCCATGGACATGAACCGTCTCACCCAGAAGTCCCAGGAAGCCCTCCAGGAGGCCCAGACCGCGGCCGGCCGCATGGGGCACACCGAGGTCGACGGGGAACACCTGCTGCTCGCACTTCTCGATCAGGCGGACGGTCTGATCCCGCGGTTGCTGCAACAGGCGGGCATCGAGCCGAAGGAACTGCGCGCCGCTGTGCGCGAGGAACTCTCCCGCCGCCCGAAGGTCACCGGCCCCGGCGCGGCACCCGGCCAGGTCTTCGTCACTCAGCGCCTCGCCCGCCTGCTCGACGCCGCCGAACGGGAGGCCAAACGCCTCAAGGACGAGTACGTGTCCGTGGAGCACCTCCTGCTCGCCCTGGCTGAGGAGAGCTCTTCAACCGCCGCCGGGCGACTGCTCAAACAGGCCGGCATCACCAGGGACTCGTTCCTGAGCGCGCTCACCCAGGTTCGCGGCAACCAGCGCGTCACCTCCGCGAACCCCGAAGTGGCCTACGAGGCTCTGGAGAAGTACGGTCGCGATCTCGTCGCCGAGGCCAGGGACGGCAGGCTCGACCCGGTCATCGGCCGGGACGCCGAGATCCGCCGCGTCACCCAGATCCTCAGCCGCAAGTCCAAGAACAACCCCGTCCTCATCGGCGACCCCGGCGTCGGCAAGACCGCCATCGTCGAGGGCCTCGCCCAGCGCATCGTCCGCGGCGACGTGCCCGAAGGGCTCCGCGACAAGATCGTGTTCGCACTCGACATGGGCTCCCTGGTCGCCGGCGCCAAGTACCGCGGTGAGTTCGAGGAACGCCTCAAGGCCGTACTCAGCGAGGTCAAGGCCGCCCAGGGGCGCATCTTGCTCTTCGTCGACGAACTGCACACCGTCGTCGGCGCGGGCGCCGCCGAAGGGGCCATGGACGCGGGCAACATGCTCAAGCCGATGCTCGCCCGCGGCGAACTCCACATGATCGGCGCCACCACCCTCGACGAGTACCGCAAGCACATCGAGAAGGACGCCGCCCTCGAACGCCGCTTCCAGCAGGTCCTGGTCGACGAGCCGAGCGTGGAGGACACCATCTCCATCCTGCGCGGACTGCGCGAACGCCTCGAGGTCTTCCACGGCGTGAAGATCCAGGACACCGCGCTGGTCTCCGCGGCAACCCTAAGCCACCGCTACATCACCGACCGGTTCCTGCCCGACAAGGCCATCGACCTGGTCGACGAGGCGTGCGCCCGGCTGCGTACCGAGATCGACTCGATGCCCGCCGAACTCGACGAGATCACCCGCCGCGTCACCCGCCTGGAGATCGAGGAAGCGGCCCTGTCCAAGGAGACCGACCCCGCCAGCAAAACCCGCCTGGAGGAGCTTCGCAGGGAACTGGCCGACCTGCGCGGCGAGGCCGACGCCAAACGCGCCCAGTGGGAGGCCGAACGGCAGGCGATCCGCCGCGTGCAGGAACTGCGCCAGGAACTGGAGCAGGTCCGCCACGAGGCGGAGGAGGCCGAACGCGCCTACGACCTCAACCGCGCCGCCGAACTCCGCTACGGCCGCCTCCAGGACCTGGAGCGCCGACTCGCCGCAGAGGAGGAGCAACTGGCCGCCAAACAAGGGCAGAACCGGCTGCTGCGCGAGGTCGTCACCGAGGACGAGATCGCCGAGATCGTCGCCGCCTGGACCGGCATCCCCGTCACCCGCCTCCAGGAGGGCGAACGCGAGAAACTGCTGCGCCTCGACGAGATCCTGCGCGAGCGCGTCATCGGCCAGGACGAGGCCGTCAAGCTGGTCACCGACGCCATCATCCGCGCCCGCTCCGGCATCCGCGACCCTCGCCGCCCCATCGGCTCGTTCATCTTCCTCGGCCCCACCGGCGTCGGGAAGACCGAGCTGGCCAAGACCCTCGCCCGGGCCCTGTTCGACTCAGAGGAGAACATGGTCCGCCTCGACATGAGCGAGTACCAGGAGCGGCACACTGTCAGCCGGCTCATGGGCGCACCGCCCGGATACGTCGGCTACGAGGAAGGCGGCCAGCTCACCGAGGCCGTACGCCGCAAGCCGTACTCGGTTGTGCTGTTCGACGAGATCGAGAAGGCGCACACCGATGTCTTCAACACCCTGCTGCAGATCCTCGACGACGGCCGCATCACCGATGCTCAGGGCCGCACCGTCGACTTCCGCAACACCGTGATCATCATGACGTCCAACATCGGCTCCGAGCACCTCCTCGACGGCGCCACCGCCGAGGGTGAGATCAAACCGGACGCCCGCGCCCTTGTGATGGGCGAGCTGCGCGGGCACTTCCGCCCGGAGTTCCTCAACCGCGTCGACGACATCGTGCTGTTCAAACCGCTCGGTGAGCGGCAGATCGAGCGGATCGTGGAGCTGCAGTTCGACGAGCTGCGGCAGCGGCTCGCCGAGCGCCGCATCACCGTCGAACTAACCAACGCTGCCCGGGAGTCGATCGCCCACCAGGGCTACGACCCGGTGTACGGGGCCCGGCCGCTGCGGCGTTACATCTCCCACGAGGTCGAGACGCTGGTCGGGCGCGCCCTGTTGCGCGGCGACGTCCAGGACGGCGCGACGGTGCGCGTCGACGCCGAGCACGGAGAGCTGGTGGTCACCTACGACCAGCCCGAGGATGTGAAGGGAGCGAGGGCGGCATGAGTACCGTGCAAGCCACCAACATCACCTGCCCGCACTGCGGGCGCACCAACCGGGTACCCGTGGCAGCCGAGGGCCGCCCCAGGTGCGGCAACTGCAAGCAGCCTCTGCCGTGGATGGCCGACGCGGGCGACGACTTCACAGAGGTCGTCGAGCAGGCCACCGTGCCCGTCGTCGTCGACCTGTGGGCCACCTGGTGCGGCCCCTGCCGCATGGTGAGCCCCGCGCTGGAGAAGGTCGCCGGTCTCGCGGGAACGATCAAGCTGGTCAAGGTCGACATCGACAAGAACCCGCGCCTGGCGCGGCGGTTCGAGGTCCAGGCGGTACCGACGCTGCTGGTCCTCGACAAAGGACAGACCATCGCCCGGCAGTCGGGTGCCGCACCTGCCCCTGCCCTGCGGCGGTGGGTGGAGCAGTCGATCGCGGTCCGCGAACCGGCCGGGAAAGGGTGATCGGCCATGACCGTACGGACCGACCCCCACCTCGCCCTCGTACGCCCCGTCACCCCGCGCGCCCCGGGGTGCGAGGAATGCCTGGCCACCCGTTCCCCCTGGGTCCACCTCAGGCTCTGCCTGACCTGCGGCCACGTCGGGTGCTGCGATTCCTCGCCAAACCGGCACGCCCGCCGTCACGCCGCCGCCGACGGCCATCCGATCGTGGCGTCGCTGGAGCCCGGCGAGGACTGGCGGTGGTGCTTCGTCCACGAGGCGTTCGTGTGATGCCCGGCGACGAGACGCGGCCGGGCGCAGCGCCCGTGCCAGACGAGGCGGAGGAGAGCGTCCCCTTCGAGACCCCCGACATCTACGGCGCCTATCCCCGCCTGCCGGACGACCAGATGGCCCGCCTGGCGCAGCATGGCCGGAGGCGCCCGGTTGACGCCGGTGACGTGCTGATCCGAGAGGGGGAGCGGTGCGAGACGTTCTACGTCGTCCTCAGTGGCTCGGTCGCCATCGTCGAGGGCTACGGCACACCCGGTGAACGCCTGCTGCGCGTGCATGGCCCTGGCCGCTTCATCGGCGAACTCGGCCTCCTGAACGGACAGGTGGCCTTCTACACCGCCGTGGTCAGGGACCCCGGCGAGATCCTCACCCTGTCCATGGATCAGCTGCGTGACCTGGTGACCCGGGACTCCATCCTTGGTGATGTGGTGCTGCGCGCCTGCCTGGGCCGCCGCGCCCTGCTCGTCGGGCAGGGCGCCGGTTTCCGCATCATCGGCTCGCGCTATTCGCCCGACACCCGGCGGCTGCGCGAGTTCGCCGCCCGCAACCGGCTGCCGCACCGCTGGATCGACCTGGAGACGGACGAGGAGGCCGAGGCGCTGCTGCGCCGCTTCGCGGTCGGTCCGGAGCAGACGCCGCTGGTGATCTGGCGGGACACGACCTTGCTGCGCAATCCGAGCAACGCCGAACTGGCCCGGTTCATCGGCCTGCCGCCCCTGCCGTCGGGCAACGGCCGCGGCGATCTCCTGATCGTCGGCTCCGGTCCAGCCGGTCTCGCCGCCGCGGTGAACGCCGCCTCGGAAGGCCTCGGCACGACCGTGGTCGAGGCGATGGCCACCGGCGGCCAGGCCGGGACGTCCTCCCGCATCGACAACTGCTTCGGCTTCCCCTCCGGCATCTCCGGCGCCGAACTCACCGAGCGCGGGGTGCTCCAGGCGGGCAAGTTCGGCGCCCGGATCAGCGTCCCGGCGGAGGCGGCCCGGCTCGAACCGCGGGACGGCCACTACGCTGTCAGGTTCGCCGACGGCAGCGAGATCACCGCCCGTACCGTCGTCCTGGCCACCGGCGCCCGCTACCGCCGCCTCCATGTGCCAGGCATCGAACCGTTGGAGGGCGCGAGCGTCCACTACTCGGCGACCGTCTACGAGGCCCAGCAGTGCCGTACCGACCCGGTGGCGGTGGTCGGCGGCGGCAACTCCGCGGGCCAGGCCGTGCTCTTCCTGGCCGGGTACGCACCGCAGGTGTATCTGCTCGTCCGTGGGCCGAGCCTCGAGGCGCACATGTCCCGCTACCTGACCGATCAGATCGAGCGCCACCCGCGGGTGCGCGTGCTGCTGCACACCGAGATGACCGAGGCACTCGGCGACAAGGCGCTGGAGGCGGTCACCGTGGTCGACCACCGTACGGGCGAGCGTCGCCACCTCGCGGTGCGGGCCCTGTTCGTCTTCACCGGCGCCGACCCTCACACCGAGTGGCTGTCCGGCGCGCTCGCCCTCGACGCGCGCGGCTACGTGCTCACCGGCGCGGAGGCGCAGGCGTGCTCCGTTCCCGAACTGTGGCAGAGCCAGGGCCGCGACTGCCTGACGTTGGAGACCAGCCTGCCTGGCGTCTTCGCCGCCGGCGACGTCCGCAGCGGCTCGGTGAAGCGTGTGGCCTCCGCGGTCGGCGAAGGCGCGATGAGCATCCACTTCGTGCACCGCTACCTGGGCCACACGGCCGCGCACGGCGGCACCGACAGCTCACCGCACACCCGTCCGAAGGAGTCCGCTTGGCTCGCATGACACCCAGCGGGCGACGAGATCACGAGAAGGAGGCGACGGGAATGACCATGCCCGTCCGGCGCCAGACTGAGCGACGCTCGGCATCCACCGACGTCAGCGTCTGCGTCCTCGGAGTACCGGCGCCACGGCTGCACTCTCCGGCTCTTGCGGTCACGGATCAGGGGGCTGCCACTCGAACATCAAGATCGTGGCGTCGTCGCTGAGTTTGTTGTGCCGATGCTCGAGGATGGCATGGATGAGCAGGCGCAGCACTTCCGGGGCGCTCTGCCCCGCTGCGGTCGACCGGATGATGTAGTCGGTGAAGCGCTCCAGGCCGAACTCTTCGCCTGCATCATCGCGTGACTCCACGACGCCGTCTGAGTAGAGCAGTATTCGGTCACCGGGTTCGAGGCTGACGTCGTGCACCTGACGGGCGGTCCCGGCGAGACTGGCGGGCAGACCCAAAGGAGGCTCAGGTGGCCGCTCCAAGGCCTTATGGAGCAGGCGGTGGCGACGGATGAGCAACGGAGGCGGGTGGCCGCAGTTGCACCAGCGCAGCACACCGGTGGGCATGTGCAACTGGGCGAAGACACCCGTGCAGAACTGCTCCGGAAGCCACTTCGCCAGCGCCTCGTCCACGGTGCCCACGAGTTTGTACAGGTCTGCCCCGCTGCGCCGGGCGTTACGGCAGCCTGCCATGGCGACAGAGGTGGCAAGTCCGGACGCCAGGTCGTGCCCCATGCCGTCAAGGATTGTGGCGTGCAGAACGTCCTCGGTGAACGCATGGTCGAAAGCATCGCCGCCCAGTTCGTACGCAGGCTCCAGAACCGCCGTCGAAACGACCCGCCCGGTGCCGATCGACCGGGGAGGGAGAAAAGCCCTCACCATCTCCGTGGGCAGGTGCATCGGCCTGGTACGCATGCGCTGCGCGATGGTGTCGCTGTAGGTGCGCTTGGATGTGATGATCAGTGCGAGGAGCAGCGCCGTCGTTCGACAGCGCCGTAGCTTGAGCCCGTCCAGGGTACTCATGTTCAGCTCCACGACGCCCAGCCGCTCCGCCCCGTCGGCGAGGGGTAGCCATAGGTTCAGCCCGCCGGAGGGGCCTTCTTCCACTCGGAGAGAGTCGGTGCGGTAGGCCCATCCGGCCAGCGAAGTGTCGAGCTCCAGTTCCGGCTCGCCTTCGACAAGTGGCACCAGCAGTCTTTGCTGGATGTCGACCAGATAGATATCGGCCCTGCCCAGACCCATGGCCTCGGCATACCGGTTCAGGACCACGGGCAGTTCCGCAGGTGATGCCCGCTGGGCTGCTCTGACCAGTTCCTCCAGCAGCCGCTCCCCGGACCCGACGGACACGTTCCTGTCCATGCCTTCGATGATCCCTGCGAGGTCGAGCCGCCACAATCTGAGCTCTCCGAACCCGAGATGTGGGCCGATCAGCCTGGGGTGCTGGGGCTTGCCCTTGCGGATTGGTCGGGCTTCGGGATCGGCTTACGACATCAGCCGGTCGGGATCGTGCGGATCCCCGCAAGCCGCACAGCGGTCTGCTCCAGCAGCCGGCGGGTGCCCGCCGCGGTCTCGGCCAGCTCGCCGACCAGGTGCGTCAGCCGCCCCAAGGGCTGTTTGCCCAGCGCGCGTCGGGGGTTGCGCTCCACCGCAGGACGAGTTCGACGTGGATGCGGCGCTGCAGCGCGGGCTCTGGACCGCCTGGCGCTGCTGGCGGAGGTCACGACCGCTCTTGGCAGCACCCTGGACGTGGACGAGGCCCTGCGGCGGCCAGCAGGATTGTTGCGGCAGCCGAGGAAGCAGAGCGCGCTGACGCTGTTTGGCCGTGGCCTGCACCGCCTGGTCCGGTCGCCACTCACAGCAGGAGGTCGAAGACGGCTCGGGCGTCGTCCCAGTGCTGAGTCTGGGGGTTCTTCAGGTCGGGGTGGAGGATCTTGAAGCTCTGGGCAAGGGCCAGGCTGAGTCCGCCGATGCTCCTGCAGGCCTTTCGTGATCGGTAGGTCACAGGTCCGGATGATGTCGCGCCCGTTGGCCTTGGCAGTGGCCTGGGCGACGGTCAGCAGATCGTAGAGCTTGGCGTCGACGAAGTCGCTGTAGCGTTTGAGATCGTTCTTGTCGACGTCCAGCCCCGCGGCCGCGCGGAAGAACCTTTCGAACCTGGCGATGGACATCACGGTCATGACGGCAACCTCCGGCTGCGGGCGCCGGGGTGGCTCCCGGCCCCTGGGCTTCCCATTCAGCCTGGCCGACGGGACGCGGGAACGCATGCGCATGTCGGGCCCAATTAGCCTCCCTGTATTGCCCTGCCAGGCCCAGGTGTCCGACTGCCCGGGTAGTCGGACGGGCGTGCGGATCGACAGCAGGGTGAACACCGCGTCGCGGAGCGGCCCCACGTAAAGGGTGACCCTCCGGATGTCGCTGCCCATGAGGCCGAACGCCGCAGTGGCGAACACGCCAGGGAGCGCTCGGGAGAGGCCGGTGAACAGCAGCCAGGGCCGGTTGACGCGGACCAGCCTGCCTAGCAGCCGCAACCGACCGCGGACGCCGGGCAGGACGTAGTGCGGTGCCTCGCTGGTGTACTGGATCCTCCCGGGTGGCAGGGCGTTGCCGGACTCCGGGATCGGCGCTCCGATCACGCCGAGGGCCGCTCCCCTCAGCCGGTGGGCGACGCGCATCAGGCTGAGCACGGGCAGCGACAGCAGCGCGATGTGCTCCGGCGGGCTGATCATGGCGATTGCCCTGTACGCGAGGGTGCCTGTTTGTGGGTGTAGGTCGGCCCGGGGGCGCGCGGCCGACGCGACCCGGCAGGGCGTTCCGGCTAGGCTCACACCCGTGACGTGGCTGCGGGCCTTCGGGGAGGTCGTGCGATCCGGGCTCACGATCGAGGAGACGCGGCTGGAGCCCCTGCTCGCGCTGCGCACGGCCGCTGGGGTGGCAATCGTCATCGGGCCGGCGCTGTGGCTGGTCTCCCCTGCGTATGCCGCGTCCGCCGCCCTCGGTGCCTACTCCGCGGGTGGGGCCACCTTCCAGCGCACCTGGCGTCCACGCAAGGTGATCGCGCTCGGCGCGGGCGCGGGCCTGGCGCTCAGCACCTTCGTGGGCTACCTGGCGGCGGGACGACTCGTGACGTTCCTCCCACTGCTGGCCGTATGGGCCTTTGTCGCGGGGATGGCGTGGGCCGTCGGATCGACCGCTGGGATCGTCGCAGCGACGACGGTCGGCAGCATGCTGGTGACCATCACCCTGCCCACGAGCGTCGGGCGAGCCCTGGAGCACGCCGGGGTCATCGCGCTCGGAGGCGTGGTGCAGGCCGTGCTGATCTTGCTGTTCCCGATCCGCCGTTGGGGGGCGCATCGTGACGCGCTCGCCGACGCCCTGGCCGCCGTGGCGGACTACGCCCGCCGGCTGCGGCACGACCCGGCGGCCCCGTTCGACCCGGAGCCGTTGATGACGGCCCGGGACGCGGCCGCCGTGACGCCATCACAGGCCCGCACCCGTCCCCCCGTCCTCCACGGCCCCCGGGGACTCGCCGAGCGCATTCGGCCGGTCGTCGCCGCGCTCGCCGACCCGGACGTCGGCGCCCCGGCGGAGGGACCCGGGCGGGACCGCGCGCGGGAGTTACTCGACGCGGCCGCCGATGTCCTGGATGCGGCCGCCCGTTCGATCCGCCGCGGCACTCCCGCCGAGGTGCCGCCCAGGAGCACGGACGTGCTGCGCGTCGACGAGGAGCACGAGGTGCTGGAGGGGCCCGCGCGGCAGGCCGCCGGCTCGTGGAACTGCTCGGCGAGGCGTTGGAGATCGCCGGGAGCGGCGGCGCGCGCGGGAGGACGCCCACGCCGCCCGGCCCCGCGGACGCCCAGTTCCTGGTGCGCCCGACTATGTTCCGGCTGGTCCCGGTCGTCGTCCGGGCGGTACGCCGTGAGCTCCGCCGGGACTCGCCCGTGTTCCGGCATGCCGTCCGCCTGGCGGCGGTGGCCACGCTAGGCTATCTGATCGCCGCCCGGCTCCCCCTGGGCCACGGCTACTGGGCGCCCATCGCCTCGGTGATGGTGATGCGGCCGGACTTCCACCGGACGTACGCGCGTGCGGTGGCCCGTCTCGCCGGGACCCTGGCGGGGGTCGCGCTCGCCACCGGGATGGTGCGGGCCCTGGGCCCGGACGCCCATGTGTTCGGCGCGCTGGCGGTGGTCTCGGCGTGCCTGTCGTACACGCTGATCCGTACCGGCTACGCCTACTCCCAGTGCTTCACTGCCGCGTACGTCGTCTTCCTGCTCGGCATGGGCGGCCAGGCATGGGAGCAGACGGTCCCGGAGCGGGTGGTGCTCACCCTGCTCGGCGGGGCCCTGGCAATGCTGGCGTACGTGGTGTTCCCCGCATGGGAGACGCCCCGGCTGGCGGGCCGGCTTGCGGACTGGCTCGCCGCCAACGGCCGCTACGCCGCCGCGGTGCTCCGCAGCTACGCCGAACCGACCCGGGAGCATCGCGCCGACATGCGCAGGGCACTGCTGGCGAGCAGGGAGGCACGTGCCGCCTGGCAGGAGGCATACGACCGGGCAAGGCAGGAACCGGTCCGCCCCAGGGGGCTGACGTCGCGCGAGGCGGAGGAGGCGCAGGAGGCGCTCAAGGGTTTCGGCCGGGCGGCGATGCTCATGGAGAGCCACGTCCCGCGGGCCGACAGCCGTTTCGTCCCCGAGGCAGAGCGGTTCGCCGAGGCCCTGGAGGCGGACACCGCGCAGGCGGCAGTCGATGTGCGCGAGCACAGGAATCCGGACTGGGGGCGCGTGGAGGAGGCGCTCCACGCGTGGGAGGGCTCCGCCGCCGGGGACCGGAGCCCGGTGGTGCGGCGCGGGGCGGAACTGCAGAAGCAAGCCTTGGAGGACCTCGCGACGGCCGTGAGCCGCACACCCCTGGAACGGGACGTCGGCTCCGTTCGCGAGGAGCAGCGGGTGCGGGCGGCGGCGGAAGGTGACGGATCAGGACCCGCGCCCCGGGGTGGGTGACGGCTCCGGCGACGGGGAGCGCCGCGCCTCCTGGAGCGGGAAGTAATCTCCCGGCCGCGTCGAGCGCCGCCACACGTATGTCGCTGTCGCCATCACGAGGATCAGCCCCGCCAGGATGAGCAGTTCGATCCCCTCGACGTTCCACCGGAAGGACTTCTCCGCCTCGGCCGTCACGATGAGCACCTTGCGGATGCCGGCAATCAGGCCGACGACGAGGAACGGCTCCGCGTCGAGGGTCTGGTTCCTGATGGTGAGGCGGACGGTGTGGAGCAGCTCGGCCACGATGAACAGCACAAGGCCGTTGTCCAGGGCGGAGAGAACGACCGTCTCCTCGCGGTACGGCCCCTGGATCGACCTGATGACGTCGTGGACGACCCCAACGGTCAGGAGCCCCGCGAGCAGCACGAGGAGCGCCGCGACGACGAGGTGGATGCCGTCCTCGATGAGCTGCAGGAGGCCCTGTACCCGGCCGCCCTCGATCTTCGGGAGAATGGGTCGCACAGTCAGCATGCTAGGGGTGCCCCGGCCCGCAGGCGCGGCGTGCTGCCGAACGGGTGGACGAGCGGATCCCTCCCTGTCGTGGCAGCCTGGGGAAGCGGCTGGGCGCGACATCACCAAGGCCTACCCGGCGGCAGGACGAGGGTGTACGAGGCAGCCCGAAGCGGACACGAACGGCAGGAACCTTCGGTTCGTCCTGGTCGCCGGCCCGGGCCTGCCCTGCGAGATGGCCCGGGACCTCGCCCGCCGCCTGCCGGAGGATCTGGGCCGCCGCATCGCCAGGGGCATCCGCTGGCAGGCGGACACCGTGACGGCGCCCCGGGTGGCGGACGAGCAGGTCGACGTGGCCCACGTGGCCGAAATCGTCGGTACCCGTCTGAAGGACGGCGACACAACGGCGTCTTCCTCACCGACCTGCCGAGCCGGATGGAGCGCAACCCGGTCAGCACCGAGAATCTGAGCACAGGGTCGCACTGATCTCACTGCCCGCCCTCGGCTCCCGGCGTCTGCGGCGCCGGGTGCGGCAGGCGGTGGTCGGCGTCGTCAGGCAACAGGCCGCGCAGGACGAAGAGCCGCTGGCCCGTCGTCGGCGTCGGGCACCCGGGGAGGACGAGGTCTCGCGTGGGGTGGGCTTCGTGGACGCGCTCGATGCGCAGGGTCTGTGATGCGTGGATCGCGTGGGTGGTGTCGTTGGACCAGGTGCGTTCCCTGTCAGGTTCAGCGTATTGAAGGCCGACCTTCACCGAACTCGGTCTGAGGTGGGAGACGGACGGCCGTCTCGTACCGGGCCGGCCAGATGAGGAGGAGTGGGCGATCCTTGCCCGCCGTCATCCCTGGCCTGGTCGCTGACCGCGCGGTGCGGGCGCCGCGCTCCTGGGCCGCCGGCCCGGCAGTCCGTCACGTCCACACCCGCCGCGCCCCGCCCCCAGCGTCTCCCAGCGCGCGGGGGCAGCACGAAGCCCTGGTCCCGAGCGGACCAGGGCTTCGATCGACGGCCAGGAAGGGGGAACGGGTATCTGCGGCCCCGGCGCCCGCGGCACGAGTCCCGTGGGGTCTTTGCAACCCTGTGTACGCGTCACCGTGACCAACGCGCCCGGCGCCGGACGGACACGGCGCGCTCAGGCGGCGGGGGTGAGTTCGGCGCGGCCGAACAGCAGCGCGAACCCGGAAGGGAGCTGGCGCAGGATGCGGGTGAGGAGGTCGGGGCCGGCCAGGGCGGCGACGGCGGCGAAGACGGCTCCGGTGTCCCAGCGGGTGGTGGCCAAGGAGGTTTCGGCGCGGGCGGCGAGGTCCTTGACGAAGACCCAGCCGGTCAGGGGCTGGGTGTCGGGGATCTGAGCGGCGAGGAGGCGTGCGGCTTCGAAGGGGAGACGGGCGGCGAGCTCGACGCGCTCGTCGCCCGTCAGTTGGCGCCCCAGTCCCGCGACGATCAGACGGATGGCCTCCTCGGCCCGCTCGCGGGTCGGGTAGGCGCCTTCGTAGCGGACCTTCTCCAGCATCTGCTCGTACGACATCGCGGGCACAGGCTGCAGCGGGACGCGCGGGTCGGAGAACACTTGCTGTGATTGCCTTTCTGTCGCCGGGATGGTGGTCACCGGGTGAGTGGGTGGGTGATCAGGCGGGCTGGGGGCGTCCGAAGAGGAGGTCGTAGCCCGCGGGGAGCTGGAGCAGGATCTGCCCCAGCAGTTCGTCACCGGCCGCATCGGCGGCGGTGGAGAGGACGGCGCTGACGTCCCAGGCCGCGGTCTGCTCGGTGGCCCCCTCGATCCAGGCCGCCGTCGCCCGAACGAACCGCTCCGGTGGCAGCGGCTCGGCGCTCTGCAGCGGGTTGAGGAGGATCAGGGCGAAGTCTTCCGGCAGGCGCGCCGCGAGCTGGGCGCGCACCTCGCCGACCAGGTGCGCTCCCAGCAGGGCGAGCACCACACGGGCCGCGTGTTCTGCTTCCTGCAGGCTGTTGTACTCACCGCGTTCCTTCACCCGGTCGAGGAACGCCTCGCGTCGCAGAGTCACCGCCGCCACCTTCTTCGGTCGATGGGGTGCGGAGGACGGGAGAGGGGGGAGACCAGTGACCCGTCCTCCGCCGCTGTTCGGCCCTTGTCGCCCTTGGGTCAGCCGGAGATCTCCCTGCGGCCGGATCCGCCGCCGATAGCGATCTTGCGGGGCTTGGCACGTTCGGCGATCGGGATCCGCAGGGTGAGCACGCCGGCGTCGTAGTCCGCCTCGATGTGCTCGCTGTCCAGCGTGTCGGCCAGCACGATCTGGCGGGAGAAGACACCCAGCGGCCGCTCCGACAGTTCCATCTGCACGTCGTCGGCCTTCGCCACGGGCCGGCGCTCGGCCTTGACGGTCAGCATGTTCCGCTCGACGTCGATGTCGATCGCGTCCGCGCTGACGCCGGGGATGTCGAAGGCCACCACGTACCGGTCGCCCTCGCGGTAGGCGTCCATCGGCATCGGGGACGGCCGCGACCAGGTGCCCGGGCCCATCAGCTGCTGAGCCAGCCGGTCCAGTTCACGGAAGGGGTCAGTGCGCATCAACATCGTGAAAACACCTCCAGCAGGTTCGGGCAGTTGCTGCCAATGCGCTTCACTGAAACCGTTGTAGCATGTCATCCAATGGATGACAAGCACGGTGTCGTCCAGTCGATGACAAGCCCGAGGGGGTGCCCCGTGACAGCAGCCGACCAGCCGGCCCCGTCCAGCGCCGACGGCCGAAGCCCGGCCTCGTTCCTCGCCGCCGCGGCGGCCCTGCACGCCATAGACGACGCCCTGCACGCCGCCCGGCAGGAGACCTCCGGCACCCCCGCCGCCAGCCCCGGCGCGGAGCAGGCCCTGGCCTCCCTGCTGCTGCTGCGGCAGGTCCGCGAGCAGCTCGCCGGATGGGAGACCGGCCTGATCGAAACGGCCCGGCACGCGGGAGCCAGCTGGGCCGACCTCGCCCACCCCCTTGGCGTCGCCAGCCGCCAGGCCGCCGAACGCCGCTACCTACGAGGCCGCCCCGGTCCCGCCGGAACCACCGGCGAACAACGCGTCCAGGCCACCCGCCAGGCCCGCGCCGCCGAACGCACCACCGCCACCTGGGCCCGCCGCAACGCAGCCGACCTGCGCCGCCTCGCCGGCCAGATCACCGCCCTCACCGACCTCCCCGCCGCCGCCCGCCACCCGCTCGACCAACTCCACGCGGCCCTCGCCCACAACGACCCCGCTGACCTCATCCACCCCCTCAACGCCACCCGCCCCCACCTGACCACCACCCACCCCGACCTCGCCGCCCGACTCGACACCCTCACCGGTCCCGCCACGGCCCCGCCCCCACCCGACTGACCGAACACCCGCGTCGGAGCAGGCGACCGTTCCGGCATCGGGTATCCCGCGTACTTCCTGGTCCTGGCACGATGATCCTCATGCAGCCGCTGCCCACACCGTGTCCGTCCGGCCTGGTCCCGGACGCCACCGACGTCGACGCCTTCAACGCCGCCTACCGGCGGGCCAAGCAGCAGCACCGGGTGTTCGTCGCCGTCGAGGAGCAGGGCCGGCGGTGGACGGTGAAGGCCGACACACTCACCGCGGGACCGGACCACACCATCGTCGACAGCACGTACGACGCGATCCGCGCGGCCGTCATCCGTCTCATCCGCTCCCGCCAGATCCGCGCCGACTCCTCGGCCGGCCCGATCTACTTCGTGCTGTACGACGTGGAGAGCGAGCAGCGGGCCCGTGACCTGGCCACCGCGCTGCACTCCGCCCTGTACGGAGACCTCGATCCCCTGACGCGCGCCGTACCCGAAACATCCTGACCACGGCCGGACCGGTGCAGCCCTGCCCCGGCACCGCAAGATCAATCTCGTCGACGACCATGGCTCCATCGATCCATAGGACCGACCTCCTGGTGATGCTGGGCGGGGAGTACGGACCCCCTCCTGACTGCCCTGAGGGAACGCTCCCTGTCCCCGCCTGCGGCCGCATGTTTCAGCCGCTCCTTCTCCCCACAGCCCCGGGCCACGAGAAACGTTCCGGACGGCCCCAGATCCACGGTCGCACAGGAGACGGGGAGCCCGTGTCCTGCACCGCCCCGCGGCGGTCGCCGAGGTGCTGGGAAGGCGGGAGTTCGGTATCCGGCTGCGCCTCGCCACCCACCAACTCGCCTCCTGCCACGCCGATCTACGCAACCCCGACCAGGACGAACTCGCCGATGCTCTGGAAGTCACGGTCCACCAGGCCGAGGAGACGAGCCGGCGTATCGACGGGGCCATCGGCGTGGTTCTGGAGCGCTGCTGGCCCTTCCTCGTCCACCTACTTGGCGCGGAGACGGCGAACGCGCTCGTCCTGCCGCCACCGGGCGACACCCGGGAGCTCCAGGCTCACCTTGAGGAGTACGCCGCTGAACTCCCGCTTCTCGCATCCGAGTTCATAGCCAGAGCCCGTGCGGCCCACAGCACGGACAAGCTGTGGCGCGACCTGGGCATTGGCTCCGCCGAGCTGAACGACACCCTCCGCTCCATGACACCGCTCCTTGAGCCGATCAGCCACGCGGACGAGCACGAGGATGCGCTCCACACCCACCTGGACCTGCATAGGAAGGAGCTCGTGAACCGGTGCGCTGGGCGGCGATGAACGATTTCGACGCGCAGCGCCCGATGCCCAGCTGGTCCTCGCTGCGCGCCCTGGACTGGAGCACCGCACCGCCGGCGTGGGCCTACACCGTGGGCACGGCCGACACCGAGCGCCTGGAGACGCACGTCGAGGAGCAGCTGACTCGGCGGTTGGGCCGCCCGGCTCCCGCGCAGGCGCACGCCTGCCCGCCATCGACCAGGTCCGCAGCGCGAACCTCCGTACGATCACGGGCCTGGCCGCCGACCTCGCGATCCTGGTCAAGGCCACCAGGCACCCGCTGCCACCGGCCTGCTGACCGACGGGCACTGGCTTTGGTACTCGGACCTGGCCCACTACGTCGAGCACTACCACGTGACGCTCGACCCGCAGTTCATCGCGCACGCGCAAGCCAACGGCTGGACGGTTCCACAGCTCGATGACGCGGACCTGCTCGCATTGCAGGCGGTCCTCCTCGGTGACGATGTGGACTGAGCCGGTTGCCTACGAGCCAGGCGTCTGTCCCGCTGCCGGGACCCGGGTGAGCGGTCGGGGACCCGGTCTCGCGGCAGGACCTGTGCGCGTGAGCCGCCGCACCATGATGCCGATCATTGCCCAACGAATCATGGTCTCCGAGTGGGCCGGGCTGGCTTCGTAGTCGCGGGCCAGGCGCCGGTGGGCGGTGAGCCACGAAAAGGTGCGTTCCACCGCCCACCGCTTCGGCTGTACCTGGAACCCTCGCTGATCGGGATCCTTGCGGACGACCTCCACCTCGCGGCCGAGGATTTGCGTGGCCCAGTCGACCAGGCGGCCGGCGAAGCACTGGTCGGCCCAAATCTTCCGGACGCTCGGATGGTCAAGGCGAGTCCACAGCAACGGGCGCCTGCCCCCATCGCGGTCCTGAACGTTCGCCGCGACGACATGGACGGCCAAGAGCAGACCGAGGGTGTCGGTGACGATGAACCGCTTACGACCCTTGACCTTCTTACCCGCGTCAAAGCCTCTCGTGGCGGCCGGCACGGTATCGGCGGTGCGGACTGACTGTGAGTCGATCAACCCCGCACTCGGCCCAGGGTTGCGGCCATCGGCCTCGCGGACCTGGTCGCGCAGGGCGTCGTGGATCCGCTCGACCGCGCCGTCGTCGTGCCACCAGGTGAAGTACCAGTACACAGTGGGCCAGGGCGCGAAGTCGTTGGGCAACTGACGCCAAGAACATCCAGTTCGTACGACATACAAGATCGCGTCCACGATCCGACGTCGCGGATGCTTCTCCCGTCGGCCGCCCTTCGGCCCCCCTCTGGCTGGCGGGAGCAACGGCTCCACCAGCGCCCACTGCTCGTCCTTCAGATCAGACGGCTACCCACCCCAATCGTGCCCCACAGACGGCTCAACGACCGCAGCCGCACCAGGAAACGACAGATCTCAAACACGGTCTTAAGGTTGGGTGAAGTCGGCCGGAGGGGGCGGGCGTTGGGGTGATCCGTGCGTGCAAGTTCCTCATGGGGCCCACCGTCCGGCAGGCTCAGGCGCTGTCCGAGATGTTGCGGGATCACTGTTCCCTCTACAACGGGGCGTTGCAGGAACGCCGTGACGCCTACCGGCATGTCTCGAAGACCACCGTCAGGTACGGGATGCAGTCCGCGCAGCTCAAGGGGATCAGGGCGTTCGCCCCGGAGCGTCAGGGCCGCTGGTCGTTCTCCTCGCAGCGGGCGACGCTGCGCCGTCTCGACAAGGCGATGCAGGCGTTTTTCCGCCGGGTCAAGTCCGGTGAGGCGCCTGGCTATCCGCGTTTCCGTGGGGTGACCTGGTTCGACAAGGTGGACTTCCCGAAGGACGGGGATGGCTGCCGGTGGGACTCCGCCCCGCACGACCCCGTTACCCGCGTCCGCTTCCAGGGTGTCGGTCAGGTCAGGGTCAACCGGCACCGCGCCGTGGCCGGCCGGGTCAAGACCGTGTCGGTCAAGCGTGAGGGCCGTAAGTGGTTCGTCGTGCTGAGTGCCGAGCAGGACCAGCCGGAGCCGTTGCCCGCGACCGGCAGCGTGGTCGGGATCGACCTGGGCATCGCGAACTTCCTCGCCGACTCGAACGGCGGGTTCGTGTCCAACCCGCGCCACGGCCGACGGGCAGCCCAGAAGCTCCAGGCAGCGCAGCGGGCACTGTCCCGGTTCCCGCGCCGCAAGGCGAAGGGCCGCACCGCCAGCCATCAGCGCGCGGTGGAGAAGGTCGCTCAGTTCCACGGCAAGGTGCGTCGCCGGCGGCTCGACCACGCACACAAGACCGCGCTCGGTCTGGTCCGCGCGCATGACTTCATCGCGCACGAAGCCTTCAGGATCCGCAGCATGGGCAAGGCCCCCGCGCCGAAGCCCGGCCCCGGCCGGCCGGGCGCCTTCTTGTCCAACGGGGGCTGCCGTCAAGGCCGGGCTCAACATGTCGATCGGCGATGCCGGTTGGGGGTGTTCCTGACGATCCTGCACGCCAGGGCTGAAAGCGCCGGACGGGAAGTGATCGCCGTGGACCCCCGCAACACCTCCCGCACCTGCCCCGCATGCGGGCACATGGCGAAGGAGAACCGGCCCACACAGGAGAAATTCCACTGCGTCGCCTGCGGCCACAACGCGCACGCCGACACAGTGGGAGCCACCAACGTTCTACGGGCCGGGCTGGTCCGTCGCAACGCCAACCCGGCATAGCGAGAAGCCCCCGGCTTCAGCCGGGGGAGGAGTCACTTCCGTAAGAGGCGTCAGCGAAGCCCTCAGCAAAGCTCTGCCGCTTGACGGTTTTGCCAGGCACAACCTGACGGTTCCTTGACGGTTCCGGCTTCCCTAATCACTTCGCGTTCTCGCTCGTCGGGCTGCTGCACCCCGCGGCAGTCATGATGGTTGGGCCGCGACGATCGCTCAGGCCCTTGCTCCCCGAGGGCCACTTCCTTCGGGGGCGGCCCGGACTGGACCCGGCGGGACGGAGTGGGACGTCGTTCTTGAGCAGAGCCGGTCGCACGGTGGCGAGGCTCGCTCTTTCCCGGTCCGCGATGCCCTGGAGCGACAGGTGGTCTTGTTCGTACCAGATTCGCCATGGCCCGATGAGGGTGGCCGTGTGCTGGGTACGACGAAACCGAGGCGCGGCAGCGAAGAAGTCGGCCGGCGGCAGCGGGGCGCCCAGGCCGGAGTCCCGTGCAGGAAGCGGGAGTAGAGACGCAGTGTCGGTTGTGGCTGGTCAGTCAGGACTGGGCCATCTGGCGGTGCATCCTGATCAGCGCCGCGTTTGCCGTGTCTTACCCGAGCCTGATTCCCGCCATTGGCATAGGCATCGGCATGGGCAATGCGGGCTGCCTTTCCTGGGGCCTTCGGGCATGCGCCAGACTCTCGTCATGAGTACCACGCGACGCCGACTCGGCACGGGCCCGACCGCCATCAGCAGCACACAGTCCGCGGAGGAATCCCCACGGCTTCTGCCCGCCGAACGAGTTGACCTCGGGGGACTCTTCAAGGCTCCCGAGCAGAGCGATCCGGAGCGCACGCGGTCGCGCCGGCGGCCGCTTCGCTCTCCTGTGGTGGGGGACTGATCAACAACTGCCTCGGACTCCTTGGTCCACGCCTACGAGTTGAGGCGGAGATTGGAATCCGTGACGGGCGAGCAGCACCCGCCCGTCCGCGATGCACACGGCGTACGTTGTGGCTGCGCTGCTGGTCTGCTTTGAGCAGCCCACCATCTCGGCAATGGCCCTCTCGTCCGCAGGTCAGTGGCCCGCACCTCGTGCACCAGCTCCGGAAGCCATGAACAGGCACAGGCCGCGGGAACACGGGCGCGTCAGCCGCCGACCGCGCGGTGCCTGATGCATCCGTACGGTCGCGATGCGAGGAAGATGGGTGGTGAGCTCCCGTCCCGCGTTTCCCCCGAGCCGGGACGGGAGCTCGCGAGCCTGTCCAGTCGGGGCGGGAATGCCTGCGGGGGCGGAGTGGTTGTGGAGAGCGTGATCGTGGAGGGGACAGTGTCCCCGGGCCTCACCTATTGCCTGCTGGGACGATCGTTCGGCTGAAGCCCTGCAGAGCCCTTCGCCGCGTAGGCGACCGCCCTTCACGACCACACTCTTCGTGTGCGGCCCCGGCCGGCGCCCTCGCCGGCCGGGGCCGCACACGTTCTCCACGCCGTGACCTGACGACGGCCAGTGACGTTTCCCGCGTGAGGTGTGACAGTCCGGTTTCGGCGGGCAGTTGTCGTTCGGCTGCCTGCTGGGCTGGGCGGCCCGATTCAGTCCTGGGGTGCCAGGAAGGCCTTCACGAAGGCGGTATGTCTCCGACACGAGCGACCGGGGGAGGTCTTGACCGGTGGGCGACGCTGCCGTTCTCACCGTCGTCGGCGCAGGCGTGGGATCGGTTCTCCTCTGGGGTGTCTCACGCCCGCTCTGCTGAGAGTTCGCTTTTGAAGCGAGCGTGACCGCGCTCTGGGAAGGAGTTCCAGCGCATGGGCCCCAACGCGCAGAGGAGCACTGCTGGAAGGAATCAGCTGCGCGTGCGCCCGCACACTGACCGCGTGGGCTTCGGTCCCATCCCTGCGGGGGGTTTAACCAGGTGAGCGGATCAGGTGCTTTCGCAACCCCATAGCCTGAGTGTCGGCGCGACACAGGCTCAGGTGTCCGGTGGGCCCATCACGTACTCGATCGTGTTCTCCAACCCCCGGGAGAGCGACGACAACGACCTGCCCGAGCCCTACGGTGAAGTCGTGGTGAGGGCCCCGTGGGGTCAGCAGACCGCCCTGTAGGAACACCTGGACCGGGACATCAACACCCCCACCCTGCCCCGCTATCCGCTGTTCGGCGGCGCCGAACACCGGTTCGTTCCCCACCCGGTCACCGAGGTGTGCGCCTTCGTGGGCGAGGATGACACCGGCATCAACGACGACGACATCCTCGCCGACGGCTGCGTGCCGTACACAGGCCCCGGCGAGTACACCATCAGCGCCGAAGGCGGATCCGTGACCGCCACCGTGTACAACTTCGGCTGACGTTCCGGCACACCGCTGCTTTGGTGCCCCGGGGAGACGCGTCTGCCCCGGGGCACCAAGCCCGTCGGGCGACGAATCCGGCCGACGGCCGGGAGGCCGCGCCCCTGGCCCAGGGCGCGGCCGAATCTCACGCTCCCTGCAGGGCTGACTGTGGGCGCGCATGGCCCCCGCCCAACTCCGCTCCAAGCACAACCCCACCATGCCCAACGGACTTCAGACGCTACGCGACCTTCTCACGGAGGCCCCGGACATCCAGTACGACATGCACGCGGTCCTCGCCGACGGTGATCTCGTCGCTGTCACGGCCGTGTCACCGGCTGGGGGCCGAATCCAGTCATCGCCGAGGACATCTTCCGGGTCGACCGGGGCAAGATCGCCGAGCACCGGGACGTCGTACAGGACGAAGTGCCCGCCTCCGAGACCGTCAGTGGCAACCCAATGATCTAGCGGCACGAGAAAGCTGGCCAGTACGCGCAGGCCGCACACGGTTTCGGCGATGCGTGGGACCGCGGACGTGCGGCGCGCCGTCAATTCCGTTGCCGCCCGACGCCGCGTACGCAACCGCGTCCGGCGAAGCCGGGGCCCATCATGAGGTCTACCCGTCCGTCCGTCGGTCAGTCCGGCTGCTTCTCCATGTGCTCCAGCACGCGGTTCGAGATCTGGGCGAGCGTGCTGAGCTCCTTTGGCGTCAAGGCGTCGATGAAGAGTCGGCGGACATGCTCGACATGGACGGGAGCGGCGGCTTCGATCGCCGCGTATCCGGCCGGGGTGGCGACGATGAACGCTCCGCGTCCGTCGTCGGGGCAGTCCTCCCTGGCCACCAGTCCGCGCTTGGCCATCCGTGTGACCTGGTGGGACATCCGGCTCTTCTCCCACTCCACCAGATTGGCCAGTTCAAGGAAGCGCAGCCGTCCGCCGGCTTCGGTGAGCTTGACGAGCACGATGTAGTCGGCGGCGGACATCTTGGAGTCGGTCTGCACCCGGCGAGACAGTCGGCCGATGAGCTTCTCCTGCATGCGGATGAAACTGTCCCAGGCAGCCTTCTGCTCGGGGTCGAGCCAGCGCGGTGTCTCCTTCATGGACCGAGTGTAACGAAATTGTTGACAACTCACCTATTCGTCTCGCTCGGAAGTCGGCGTCGTCGACGTGGCCGAAGAGGAGCGAGCCGGCGTCGATCGCGAGGGCCGGGACGGAGGTGCGGGCGGTCGACATGTCGGCCGTGAGGCGGATGGACACCGCACCGCGCAGGAGAGCTTCCCCCCAGGGCGTCGACGGGATCTCGACGCCGCCGACACCGGCATCCGGATCCACGTGAGTGTGCCGGGAGAGGCCCTGCTGCCCGTGATCGCCAGTGAGCACCTGCATCAGGGCTCCGGCGGCTACGGCCTGCTGCTGGCGGCGCTCGGGGCAGGCGCGGTCGGCGGAGCGCTGGGCATGGGGCGGTTGCGCAAGGCGCTGACGGCTAATCAACTCCTGCTGTTCTCGGGCTGCTCTACGGCGGTGGCGTCCTGGTCACCGCCCCGTCCGAGAGCCTGCCCGTCGTCGCCGACGTGTCCGTCGCGACCGGGGCGGGCTGGCTGGTCACCCTGTCGACACTCAACACCCCCATGCAACTGACCCTTCCCGCTTGGGTCCGGGCCCGCGCCCTCGCGGCCTACCTGATCGTCTTCCTCGACGGCCAGGGCCTCGGCTCACTGCTCTGGGGCCTGGTCGCGCGCCCGCTGGGCACCCAGGGAATGCTGGTGCCGGCCGCCTCTCTGCTGGTGGTGGGTGTGGCGAGCCTCCCGCTGCTGCCCGACACCGGCAAGCTCGACCGGACCGTCTCGGCCCACTGGCCGGAGCCGGCCCTGGTCTTCGACACCGTCGGCGACACGGGACCCGTCCTGGTGGAGATCGCCTACGAGGTCTTCGAAGTGCCCACCTGGGACGAGCACCTCAGGCGGCATTGTGAGCGCAGCACCGGCTTCGACCAGCAGGTTCTGGACCGGGTGTGAGCCCTGTCGCGCACCGAGCCTCGGTCGCGCCATCTGCTTCCGGCCTGCTCGGCGGCGGCTCGCGGCTGACCCCGGCCGGGACGCCGGGGTCGCCAGCGATCCCCTGTCAGAGCCCCTGTCATCGGACAGCCAGGGAGACCGCACCATCCCGAAACGCTGTCCCACTTTCGGCAATTCAAAAGATCATTTGGCGATGATGCGTCAATAAGCTCCTCCATTCTGGCTCATTTGCGCCATTCGAAATACAACGAGACCAGAACGCCGACGAAAGTAGCCGACGAAGCAGGGTGGATGCAGGACCAGCCGTACCGCAGGGTCCGTCAAACCGCCGGCTGATCCGCGTGCCGCGGAAAGCGGCATCACAACGAAAGCGCGGCGGGACGTACCAGGCCTGTGCGCTTGACGCCGGTGAGAATGGGCGTCACCTCGATGTCGGAGATATGCGGCAAGGCCCCCACCGTGCCGGTCAGGAATGCATAGAGCGCGCTCAGATCGGCGGCGGCCACCGCCACCAACAGGCTGCTGGAGCCCGTTGTGGCGGCGGTGAAGCGCACCTGTGGATGCCGGCTGAGGATCTGCCCGGTCTCCTGCAACGCCCCTGGCATCGCCTTGATCCACAGCAGTGCCTCGGCGTGCACCCCCAGGAGAGCGAGATCGACTTCGGTGGCCAGCCGGACGGCATGCGCCTCCACCAGGGCGTCCAGGCGGCGGCGTACGGTCCGCGGAGTCTTGCCGGTGCGGCCGGCGAGGTCCTCGTAAGTCATCCGGGAGTCCTCGATCAGCGCATCGATGAGTACGTCATCTTCCGGCAGCGGAGAGAGGGGCTCGGGGGAGGCGTCGAAGCCGGGCGACAGCTGCGTGGACTCCTCCTGGGCCAGCAGTCCCGCGCTCCAGGCGAACCCCGCGGGAAAGACTCTCAGTAGGTCGTACGACGTCCAGGACTGCACGGCCGTGGTCGCAGGCAGGTCGCGCAGCACGAGCTCGTTGCGGGCATCGGGTCCGTTCAGGAAGAGCACGGCGCAGATCTCGTCCCCTCCGCCCAGGATGTCGACCCAGACGGTGTCGCGGCGCCGAGCGAGGGTGGCGGCGATGGCGATGATCCGATTGGGGCGGCAGCGGATACGCAACACGATGGGGAGGAGTTGGGGATAGAGGGCGGGGTTGCGCACCGCCGTCGCCCGGAGGGTCTGGTCGTGGAACAGGGGTGCGGCGCGGCGCACGACCGTGCGCTCCGAAACACCCAGCACGTCGGCGACATGCCGCCAGGAGGCGCGGGGGGACGCCAGCAGCACGGCCGTGATCCGCCGATCCACAGCATCGAGATCCTGGCGTACTTTCGGCACCCCAACCCCTCAGTGATCTTCTTCCTCTGGAGACGAGCGTATCCGGGGACCGAGATGGTCGGCGACGCGCTACGTGCTCCAGCCCCGCCGGATTGCGGCTCGACTCGGTGCTTCGGACCTCTCGTCATCGTCCTGGAAGGCAGCCACCGCGGAACGCCGTCCTCGGTGTGCGCCGTGATCAGCGCGGTGTCGATGCCGAGGGGCTGGGGAGGCGCTGTCGGTGGCGCCGGGTCGCGGACGACCGTCGCGCGCGATGTGCCTTCGGCGTACAGCGGTGCCGTGCGGCGTACGGCGGTGCGCTCGGACAGGCCCAGGCGGCGCGGCTACCTCGCGCCAGGAGGCGCGCGGCGAGGCGAGAAGGGCAGCTGCGATCCGAGGGTCCGTCTTGTCGAGTGTTTGGCGCATGATCGGCATGCTAGGCCGCAGGTGTGGCGTAGTTTCTGTGTTTCTGGGCTTGGAATGTATGTGAATCGGCGGAGAGTCCGTAGAACGGTCTCGCCAGCGGACGTGGTGGACGACCCCTCGGCCGGGCGCGGACCCGGCCCCCTGCGGCCCCTGACACGGCCTCAACGACGACTTTCAGATGTGGGGAGAAGACCATGACTGATCACGGAGCCGATCTGGTGATCCGGGCCGACGCGGTGCACACACTGGTGCCCGGCCCGGCCCCGCAGCGGGCGCTGGCCGTACGGGGCGACCGCATCGCGGCTCTGTCCCCGGACCCGAACGGACTCGACCACTGGGTGACCGCCCGCACCACGGTCCACGACCTGCCCGGTGCCACGGTGCTGCCCGCGTTCGACGACACCCACACCCACCTGATCTACGCCGCGCTCGGCACGCACGACGTTCCCGTGCACCAGGCGCGCACGATCCCCGAGTTCCTGGACCTGATCCGCCAGCGGGCCAAGGTCACCCCGGAGGGCGAGTGGATCCGCACCACCACGAACTGGCAGGAACTCAACCTGGCCGAGCGCCGCATGCCCACCGCGGCCGAACTCGACCGGGCCACCGACCGGCACCCGGTCCTGGTCAAGCGCGGCGGCCACAACGACGTCGTCAACACCTACGCGCTGCGGCTGGCGGGCATCACCGAGGACACCCCCGTACCGCCCGGCGGTGTGATCGGCCGCGACGCGGACGGCAGGCTCGACGGTCGGCTGATCGACAACGCCCTGGGTCTGGTGGAGCGCCTGGTTCCGGCGCCGGACCGGTCCCAGCGTATCGACGGGTTGCGCCTGGCCACCAGCCAGTACGCCGCCACCGGCATCGGCAGCGTGCGCGACTGCGCGGTCACCCCCGAGGACTACAGGGTGCTGCTCGCGGCCCGGGAGGCGGGGGCGCTGAGCACCCGGGTGCGGACGCTGATCTCGGCACTCGGCCTGACCAGCGCGGCCCAGGTGGAGGACCTGCTCGACGTCATGGAGGACTGGCGCTACGGCTCCGACCCGTGGCTTCGGGTGTGGGGAGTGAAGTTCGGGCTCGATGGCGGGCTGGAGGCCGGGGCCACCGAAGAGCCGTACGCCTGCGACCACTCCTTCTCCGGCACGCTGACCTGGGAGCCCGACGCGCTGGTCGAGGCGGTCGAGGCCGTGGTCCGCCGCGGCTGGCGCGTCGGCACGCACGCCTACGGCGACCGCGCGGTCCGCATCCTTCTGGACGTCTACGAACGCGTCCTGGCCCGCAACCCCGGCCTGCCTGCCGGCACGCTGGTGATGGAGCACGGCGGTCTGGCCGGCCCCGAACAGCGCGCCCGCGCCGTCGAGTTGGGCATCCCCGTCACCATCCAGCAGCCGCTGCTGCACGACACCGCCGAGGTGGAGGAGGGCTTCTGGGGCCCGGAACGCGTCGCCCGACTCTTCCCCGCCCGCGGCTGGGTCGACCTGGGCGCACAGGTCAGCGCGGGCTCCGACTTCCCCGTCGGCCAGTTCGGCGCCATGCGCTCCGTCTGGGGCATGACCACCCGCCAGACCGTCATCGGCGTCAAGGGCCCCGAGCACGCCATCACCTACCAGGAAGCCCTCGCCCTGCACACCACCAACGCCGCCCGCCTGTGCGGCGAGGAGAACCTGCGCGGCACCCTCACCCCGGGCCGCTTCGCCGACCTCACCGTATGGGACCGGGACCCCGCCCACTGCCCCAGCGACGCCCTGCGCGATCTCAACCCCACCCACACCATCGTCGGCGGCCTCCTCGTCACCGCGTCCCCCTGCCGGGGGTCGGGCGGAACCTGCAAGACCATTTGATGGCTCCCGTCGTGTGGGACACCCGGAACTCCACTGACATCGTCCGGGACCTGCTCACACCGGACAACCTCGAACGGTGGCGCGCCCACGGCGACGGGCCCTTCGCCTCCAACTACGGCGAGGTCGGCGCGTTCCTCAACGTCACGGACGGCAACAGCCGACCTGACGTCCAGCTGGTGGGAGGGGCCACGGCGCTCGTTCTCAGCGGTGAGGAAGTACCTGACCGGGCGGTGTTCACGATGAACTGCTGCCCCCTGAACCCGCGGACTCGCGGCACCGTCCGTCTCGCGTCGGCTGATCCGCAGGCTCCACCGCTGATCGATCCCCGGTACTTCGACGTACCCGCGGATGTGTCGGTCATGGTCGCCGGACTCAGAGCGGTCATGGGCATCGCCCACTGCGCACCGTTCGCCGCGTACCTGGCGCGGGCGCACCGGCCGGCCAGTGACGACCTGGACTGTCTGGACGGCATGGACGACGCGGCTCTCGAAGAGCACGTCCGCAGGTGGAGTGCCACGTCGTATCACCCAGTGGGCACCTGTGCCATGGGAACCGGAGACGACTCTGTGGTCAATTCGGACCTGGAGGTCTACGGAGTCGAGCGACTCCGTGTCGTCGACGCCTCGGTCATGCCGACTGCCATCAGCGGAAACACCAACGCACCCACGATCATGATCGCCGAAAAGGCGGCCGAGCGGATCGGGGAGCAGCGGCGCCGTCAAAGTGGCGAACCACACCGGGTGGCCGGAGCCAAAGCAACTGATCATGGGCATCCAGTGGACGGTGGAGCAGGCCAAGGCATCCGGACGGCCGTCCATCGTCCTGATCGGCGCCTGCCCGGGAGAGAACGATGATCTCTAGGTGGCGGTCGACGCCGCCGCGAGCTAAGGGCTGTTCGGTGTCGTTCCGGGCGGTGGCGGTGGCGGTGGCGGTGGCGGTGGCGGCGACGAGAACATGGACGCGCTCGAGGAGGCCGTCCGCCGTGGGCGTGCAGGTCTCGGCGTCGAGGGCCTCGGTCAGCCGCTCGCGGCGGGCGGCGCCGGCCCGGGGATGGCGACCTGGGCCCCGTCGGCGGGCCTGCTGTCGGCGATCTTCCGGAGGGCCTCGACCAGGGGCAGGTTGCGGTCGAGGTTCTCGCTCCGGAACCGGGGGCTGATGCCCTGGAGTCCTGGGCGTCGAAGAGGAGCCGATCACCTCCGGACGATGCGGGCGACGACGCTGGCGAGTGCGCTCACGACGGCGACTCCTACGCCCAGAGATGCGGCGGCCGTCTACGTGGCCCGCATGTGTGATCAACAGTCCCACCAGCAGGGCGAGGAGGAGCCCAGGCGCAGTTCCTGGTGGTCGCGGTCCTGAAGGCGGGGTCATCAGAGGTGCGTTCCTTTGCCGGTGCGGGCGTGCAGCAGTGATGCCCGGGAGGGGGCTCTGCTCTGCAGCGGTTCAAGTGCTTTCCAACGCCGCTGGTCGGCGACGGCAGGGGCGGCCGCTACCAGTTCAACGTCCAGGCGAGCGGCCCCGGTCAGGGCCTGCGCCCCTTCCGGGACCGGAGGCCGTCGAGGACGAAGAGTGACGCTCGCGGTGGAAGCTCCGACTCGGGGTGTTCCGCTGGTGGGTCGTCACGGAACACCACCGGACCCGTGTGAGATACGACTGCCACTCGACGAGGACGGCGTCCTGCCCCCGAAACGGCTCCAAACGCCCCAACGCGGCTGTGAGCCAGGGCCTGTCCGGCGGATCCTGCCGGACAGGCCCGTGGTCCCGAGGAGGGCTCAGCGCTTGAGCGTGAAGGTGAAGTCGCCGGAGAGCTTGCCGCTCAGCCGGACTGCCGAAACGAGTTTCCCCTCCGTGATCAGTCTCTCGACCTCGGCCCGCGAAAGACCGCACCCTTCAGCGATCAGTCGCACCGGCCGGACAGGGATCCGCGCCGTAAAGCGGACCGAGACGTCGATCACCTCGCGGTCCAGGTGACCCGATCCGCCGGTGTCGAGGCGCCAGGCGTTGTCCCAGTCGAGGGCGATGCGATTACGGCGCCGCACGACCGGATCCTTGAGCAACTCAGCTGCCAGGCCAGGGTCGTTGTCATGCAGCCGGTCCAGCAGCTCAGGTCGTACGGTGCGCACATTCATCCGCTCCAGGACCGTGAGCTTTGCCGTTTCCCCGCAAGCGGTACAGAGTGCGAGGAGCCAGGCGTCGATGAGCTTGTGGTTGGCGTTGACGCGAAATTTACCGTTTGTCCGGAAGCGCTCGGACGCGCACGCGTGGCAACGGCGGCGAACGAGCGGCAGGCAGGTGGGCACGACCACCCAGTTTTCGAGCACAGAAGTACACCGGTTTCAGTGAGAAGTCCGCAGCAAAAAGGAGCGCGGCGCACATACGCGACGCGCGACAGATCAGCGCTCGGGAGGTCTCACTTGGTGTACAACGGCACGTCCTTGACCAGACGACTCGGTTCGGCAGCACGGTAATGGCGCACAGCGGCGCTGTTCCACTGGTTTTCGAGCGCCTCACCGCCAGGTTCCATCCGGCGGATCACGGACGAAGCCAGAGCCAGATCGCGCTGACGGTGACGGTGCCGTGAAGGATCCTGTCGATCACCCTGCGGTGGCTCTTCCAACGCCCGCCCAACTGGCCCGTCTTGGGTAAATGTGGCTTCAGCCGGGCCCACTCGTCGTTCGTCAGATCCCCCCGTCCCACGACGGGCGCAACGACCCCGGCCCGAACCAGTCACATGACCCGCCGGACAGGCTCTAGGCGGCCTTCAACCGCGGCATGATCCAGTTCCTCACGCGCATGATGCCGGCGGAATTCGATGAATGCCCGCTTGGCGAGGCGCCACTCCAGCATCGCAGGCACGAACTGGGCGGCCCAGCCGCCCGGAAGCGTGGGGAGATTCTTCTCCCAGAAGAAGACCGGGAAGCCGAGCAGCAACAGGACAAGGCCCGAGCCCAGCAGCCAGAGGATCACCTTGCTGCGACGGGCCGCGTGCCGTGGACCGCTGAGCGACTGTCCCGCCCAGCCAAGCACCAGCAGCACGATCAGCCCGCACACGAGCAGGAACCACAGCGGCAGGAAGATGGCGTCCGGGCTCTCGGCCAGCATGGCCTGTACGGAGAACTGCAGATCCTCGGGGATCACCCCGAGTGTGGTGTAGTACGCGCGCTGGTAGACGTTGCCAAAGTAGTACAGCAGCCCGATGGCCACAGTCCCGGGCGCCGCGATGTATGCCGCCTTGTCCAGAAACCCGGACTTCGGCGGCCGCGGGGGAGGCTCGGTTGCCGACCTGGGCGGCGGCTCCTCGGGCGCGGGCATGGCACCAGTCTGTTCATCGGTTGCCCTGCCCGCACGTGAGGCGAGTCCGCTCGAATGACCATGCGCGTCAGCCGTGCCGCTGGAGGCAGCGCGTACGTTCGGCATCGCTATCGGGTAGGACGGGACCGCACCCAGCGTGACGGAGGTGCTCGTGTCATGGCAGTTCCGGTGCGGGAAGGCCGCGCCGGGCGAGACGGTCGGGCAGATTGCCGTTCGGGAAGTGTCGGGGGAGGGGGAGGCGGGCGTGGTCGTGGAGCAGCTCTGATTCCTTCAGGCCTGGGCTCCACCCGGACCCTGCGCGTCCGGCCAACCCATCCGGATGTACGGACGCACCCCTGCGTACCCTGTCTCCGTGTCAGCCTCCCGCCTGCGTCGCGTCGCCGTTCTTGTGCTCGAGGGTGCGAAGCCGCTCGATGTCGGAATCCCCGCGCAGGTGTTCACCACGCGCGCGAGCATGCCGTACGAGGTGCGGCTGTGCGGCGCGGCACCTGGTCTCGTGACCGGTGGCGACGGCCTTTCGTACCACGTCGCCCATGGCCTTGACGCACTTGCGTGGGCCGACATCGTCTTCATCCCCGGCTATCGGTTCCCGGACCGTGACGATCCGCCGCAGGCCGTCGTCGACGCGCTGATCGCTGCCCACGACCGGGGCGCGCGGCTCGCCGCCATCTCGACGGGCGCCTTCGCGCTCGCCGCGACGGGCCTGCTCGACGGCAGGCGTGCCACGACGCACTGGCACTACACACGGGCGCTGGTGGCGAGCCATCCGCTCGTCGAGGTCGACGAGAACGTTCTGTTCGTCGACGAGGGCAGCGTGCTGACGTCGGCCGGCGCCGCCTCGGGCATCGACCTGTGCCTGCACATTCTGCGCGGCGACCTCGGGGTGGCCGCATCGAACCACGCGGCCCGGCGATTGGTCGCAGCCCCCTACCGCAGTGGCGGTCAGGCGCAGTACGTGCCGCGCAGCGTGCCTGAGCCGCTCGGTGAGCGGTTCGCCGACACCCGCGAGTGGGCGCTGCACCGGCTCGACGAGCCCCTCACCCTCGAGGTACTGGCGCGGCAGGCAGCGGTCTCGCCGCGCACGTTCTCGCGGCGCTTCGTAGCGGAGACCGGGTACACGCCGATGCAGTGGGTCATGCGAGCCCGCATCGACTTGGCCCGCGAGCTGCTCGAGCGTTCGCAGCGCAGCGTCGAGCAGATCGCCACCGACGTCGGTCTCGGCACCGGTGCGAATCTGCGACTGCACTTCCATCGCATCCTCGGCACCACGCCGAGCGAGTACCGGCGCACCTTCGCCCAGGGCGAGTAGCCCCGCCACCGGCGTCCTTGGCGCGATCCTTTTGAACCGTGGCTATCCCGCCACTGTCACCGGTGAGTGCCGCGAGCGAGCCTTGGTGGCGAACCGAAGGGACAGCACTTATGACTCGCATCGCCATCAACGGATTCGGCCGCATCGGACGCAACGTGCTCCGCGCACTGCTCGAACGCGACAGCACCCTCGACGTCGTCGCCGTCAACGACCTCACGGAGCCCGACGCTCTCGCGCGACTGCTCGCCTACGACACTACGGCCGGCCGACTCGGTCGCCCGGTGACCGTCGACGGGGACGCCCTCGTCGTCGACAGCCGGCGCATCAAGGTGCTCGCCGAGCGTGAACCGGCGCAGCTGCCGTGGGCCGAACTCGGTGTCGACATCGTCCTCGAAGCGACCGGCCGCTTCACGTCGGCCGAGGCTGCCCGCGCCCACCTCGCTGCGGGCGCGAAGAAGGTGCTGGTCAGCGCGCCGTCGGACGGCGCTGATGTCACGCTGGCGTTCGGGGTCAACAGCGACACGTACGACCCGACCGTGCACACGATCGTCTCGAACGCCTCGTGCACGACCAACGCGCTCGCACCGCTGGCCGCGGTGCTCGACGAGCTCGCCGGCATTGAGCACGGCTTCATGACGACGGTGCACGCCTACACGCAGGAGCAGAACCTGCTGGACGGTCCGCACCGCGACGCCCGTCGCGCCCGAGCTGCCGCCGTCAACATCGTGCCGACCACGACGGGCGCCGCCAAGGCGATCGGCCTCGTGCTGCCGAATCTGGCCGGCAAGCTGTCGGGCGACTCGATCCGTGTGCCGGTTCCGGTGGGCTCGATTGTCGAGCTCAACACGAGCGTCGCTCGCGACGTGACGCGCGACGACGTGCTGACTGCGTACCGCGCGGCGGCGGATGGGCCGCTCGCCGGCATCCTCGAGTACTCGGACTTCCCGCTCGTGTCCTCCGACATCACGGGCAATCCGGCCTCGTCGATCTTCGACTCGGCCCTCACCCGGGTCGACGGCCGGCACGTGAAGGTGGTCGCCTGGTACGACAACGAGTGGGGCTTCTCGAACCGCGTGATCGACACACTCGAGCTCCTCGCGACCCGCTGACCCGAGTGCGTCCGGCCACCGCGGGACAGGAGCGCGTCGGTACCCGACCGGTCAAGACGCGCTCCGCACGCGGACCTGCACAGTGCCGGACCGCCCTGGGGCCGACTCCCATCGGCGATGGGCAAGACCGGCCGACTGGACTCAAGGGGTGTGATGACGGCACTCATGCCACTAACTAACTAGTAGGACTCCGTTTGGTCTGTCTCGATCTTGGAGTCGGGGACTTTTGGGGACAGGCGTTGTTCGGTGAGAAGGGCGTGGGCGGCGGTCACGAGGGTGACGTGGTGGTGCCGGCCGGGCCAGGAACGCCCCTCGACGTGGTCCAGGCCCAGGCCGTGTTTGAGTTCGCGGTAGTCGTGCTCGATGCGCCGGCGGACCTTGGTCAGACGGACCAGGTCAGCCATCGCAGTACCCACCGGCAGGTTGGACAACCAGTAATCGGTGGGCGTCTCGGCGCCTTCGGGCTATTCGGCAAGCAGCCGGCAGTCGGGCAGGATGCCGTCCCACCAGCCCTGTTCGGCTGAGGCAGCGCTCCGGATCGGACGCTCGACGGCTTTGCCGGCGGGCCGGACACGCACGGCGGCAAAGCGGGAGCGTAACTCCCCTTGTGAGCCCTGCCGCCAGGTGAGGGTGGTGAAGGCCTCCTGTCCGAGGCCGGCGGCAAGGGCTGCCACCGACGGTGCGGGATTCCGGTAGCGGGGCTGGTGTTGGCAGCCGATGGCCCCGTTGCGGTTGGGGGCCACGGGTTTCGCGTCGAACGGGTGGGCGGTCACATCCGGGCGGACGGCCAGCACGTAGGCGATTGCGCGGTCGGCCAGTGCGGTCCGCAGATGCGTGTTGGTGCCGTAAGCGGGGTCGCGTCCCATGAAGTGGTGTAGCCGGGCAGGGCCCGGAACGCGCGGGTGTCTGCTCGGGGCGTGCATCCGCCGGCGTTGCATGCTCCCTGAACAAGGGCAGGCCATCGCGCAAGTCTCCCTGGTGAACGGGCAGTTCAACCGGAGGAGCGCACGATGGCCTTGTCCCAGTCTGAGCTGATGCGGCTGCTTGAGTCACTACGTCGGGCCGATGGAGTTGAAGCAATCAGGGTGGTGTGCGAGCGCATCCTGCAGGAGCTGATCGAGGCCGAGGCCACCGATGTGATCGGTGCCGCGCCGCGCGAGCACTCCGAGACGCGCACGACCTGGCGCAATGGACACCGGGACAGGCTGCTGACCACGCAGGCCGGCGACCTGGACCTGAAGATCCCGAAGGTGCGGAGCGGGTCGTTCTTCCCGTCGCTGCTGGACGCCCGCCGGTCGACCGGGGCAAACAGGGCCTCAAACGCTCGGGGATGACTGACGGGTACGGCATTCCGCTGGGCCGCGTCCTGGCCGGGGCGAACTGCCACGACTCGCCGCTGCTCGCCCCGACCCTGGACCTTCTTGACGGCCTGGGCCCTCTGCCCGACGACATCACCGTGCACCTGGACGCCGGCTACGACTCGGGCAAGACCCGCATCACCCTCGACGAACGCGGACTGCGCTGCCGGATCGCACACAGGGGCGAGAAGGCTCCCGTCCAGGCCACCGGGCGCTGGCACGTAGAGCGCACCCGTGCCTGGCAGAACGCCTTCCATCGACTCGCACGCTGCTACGAACACCGGATCGACGTCATCAACGCCTTCTTCGGCCTCACGGATGCCGTCATCACCGTGCGCAGCCTCGTTCGCCGCGCCTGGACCACTCACCGCTGGGACGACCGCCCCACCCGGCGACCATGACCCCGCACCCATCTGCGCGAGTTCTCACCAGCTCCAGCGAAGCACCAAAGGAGAACGGGCTCTGTCCCTTGAGCTATGAGGGCCTCTTGCCCGAGAGCCTGGCGGCCGCCGGCGGCGGTGAGTTACGGCATTGCCGCGAATCTCTCCCGGTGGTCGCGTGCCCACTGCTCGAACGTGCGCGCCGGTCGGCCGAGCACCCGCGGCACGTGGTCGGTGACGTAGGCCGCACAGCCGGCGCGCGCCCAGCCGATGCCAGTGATCATCCCAGTCGGCAACTGGTCGAGCGCATTCGTGTCGGTGATCTTGACCGGCCGTTCCAGCACGCGCTCCAGGATCGCCGCCTGGTCTGCGAACTTCAGCAGCTCTGGCCCGGTCAGGTCGTACCGCTGCCCGTCGTGCGCATCGCTGGTCATGGCGGCGACGGCGACCGCAGCAACGTCCCTCGGGTCCACGATGGCCTGCTGGGAGTCGCCGACCAGGTTCGGGATCGGCTCTCCGGCCTGGATCAGCGCCCGGTACCACAAGAAGTTCGAGGCGAAGCTCGGCGGGCGGAGCATCGTCCACACCAGCCCGCTGGCCTCGATCGCCTCCTCCGCGGCGAGGTGCCACGCGCCAACGGTCGCCCCGTCGAACCGCTCGCCGCTGCCGATGGCGGACAGCTTGACGACCTTACGGACGCCCGCCGCCCGCGCGGCCGTGACCAGGGCGATGTCGTGGTCCGCGGTCGGCACGGGGGGCACGGTTACGAGGAAGACCGTGTCGACGTCGGCCACCGCGCGCGCCAGCGACGCCGGGTCGTCGAAGTCGGCCCGCACCCCTCCGGGCCGCTCGCGGCGGGACATCGCCCGAAACGGCACGCCCCGTTCGGTGAGCAGACGGACGACGTGACTACCGATGGTGCCGGTGGCACCGGTAACAAGGATCATGTCCCGACGATCGCATCGCTCTCACGCCGCGTGATAGGAAGTTTCGGCACTATCGTGGGCCGCGTGAGCTCTCTCGTCGTGCCGCCTGCCCTGCTGCGCTGGGTGGCCGGGATCGATGTCGCTACGGCGGCTGGTTCGGCGGCGGTCGACGTGCCCGATCACGCCACCACACTTGTCCTGCGCAGCGACAAGCGTGAGCTGATCGTCATGGGTCCCCGCACCCGGGCCGCCTATCACGCCGGCGCGCCCGGGCATTCGTGCGTGCGGGTTCGCATGCGGCCGGGTCGTGCCCAAGCCCTGCTCGGCCGTCCGCTGCGTGATCTCGCCGACCGGGCCCTGCCGCTCCGCGAACTACCGGGCCTGGACGTCGACCAGCTCGCCGCCGATCCGATCGCCGCTCTCGAAGAAGCATTGGCCGATTGGCCGGAGCCGCCGGAGCGGCTCGAAGAGGCGGCACACCTACTGGCCGGTGCCACTGTCGCCACGACCGCGGCCCGGTTGCACATCAGTGAGCGCCGCCTGCACACCTTGTTCACCGCCGGCACCGGCTTGTCCCCGAAGCACTTCGCACGCATCGACCGCGTTCGCACCGTGCTCGCGGCCGATGCCGGCCGGTGGTCGGACATCGCCGCGACGGCGGGTTACTACGACCAGTCCCACATGACGGCCGAGTTCCGCCACTTCATGGGTGTCCCGCCCGCCGCGTTCACCGCGGGGCGGCGTCCCGCCGCGACTCCGTGCACTGCCTGAGTTCCAAGACTGGCAAAGGAGGAGTTGCAGCAGCTTGTCGAAGATGGTCCGATCGCTGATCCGCGTGCGGTGGCAGCCCAGCGGGGTGAGTTGGATCGTAGGCGGGCCGCTGTGGCAGCAGCGCCGCGAATTGGTCCCACAGGGGTTCGGTCAGCCATGATGGCAAGGCAGGCACAGGTCTCCTGGTGATCACAGAGCGTCGCAACTCCACAATCACCAGGGCCTGTTCCTCTTCTACTTCCGAGGTGCCCCATCGAGCCTATCTGCGCGAGTTCTAATCATGGAGCGGGTGACGAGAATCGAACTCGCACCGTCAGCTTGGGAAGCGACGGCGCTTGGGCGAGCCGTATGGCCCTGACCAGCACAGGTGCCGGGTTCTTGGCGTGGTCGTGTGGGTCGGATCGCACTGCTGTTGACCGTGGGTTTCCGTCCTTACGGGCACGCGGTGGGCATGGAACCCCGGAAGGGGAGAGGCCGGTGCCGCTGACGGTGCTTGCTGCGCAGGGGCGACTCGTGCGGAGATCAGCTGTTGAAGCGGCGTTGCGGTTGCGTACGTGTGGTCCCGGCAGGAGCGTCGCGGACGCGCGCTGTCGGAGAACGAAGTACGTCCCGGCGTCGAGTGATCAGTCCGTACGCCGCACGGCCCAGGTCTTCACTGCCGCCAGCGCCGCGGTGATCGCGGCCATCAGGGGCACGGCCGCGGAGGTCCAGGCCGCGGCCAGCACCAGAACCGCGGCAACGGGCGAGGCCGCGACGGCGGGACCGCGCAGCGGCGGGCCTACGCGCAGCCACCAGACCGTCGCGATCCAGGCGGCGAGGGGTATGCCGACAGCCAAGCCCTGCTGCAGGTGTGTGAGGTGCGCATGGCCGATGAGGGCGTCGACGGCGACGGCGAGTCCGGCGCCGATCGCCGCGGTCGAGGCGAAGACGAGGTAGTGGCCGTAGCCCCAGATGATCGTCGTGGACATGGAGCGCAGCATGCGCTGGGTGGTCCGGTCGAAGTAGAGCCACCACAGGCTGAAGACGAGCAGCAGACCGCTGCCGGCCAGGACCAGCAGGTCGACGTCGGTGCCGTCGCGCGAGTCGGCCGCGGTCTGCACGGCGCTGGTCGCGGCCAGTACCGCCTCGCCGAGCACGATCATGGTGAACAGCCCGAACCGCTCGGTGATGTGCTCCGGGTGAAAGGTCGTCACCTGCGCCCGCTCGGCCCAGATCGGGACCAGCAACTCGCCCGCGGCCACCGCCAGCCCGACATAGAGGTACGTCGGCTGGTCGAAGGCGAGGCGAGCGACCCATCCGGCCTGTACCAGAGCGTAGCCGACGGCGTACCGCAGGGCGGTCGTGCGCCGTTCCGGATCGGCCCTGGCCGCCCGCAGCCACTGCATGACCATGGCCATCCGCAGGATCACGTAGCCGAGGGTGATGACGAGATAGTCGCCGGACTCGAAGGCCCGGGGTACGCCGGCGGCCAAGGTCAGCGCCCCGGCGATCTGCACCATGGTCAGCAGGCGATAGGGGTCGTCGTCGTTGTCGTACGCGGAGGCGAACCAGGTGAAGTTCCCCCAGGCCCACCAGATCGCGAAGAACACCCAGAGGTAGTTGCCCACGGCATGGCCGAGGTGCCCGCCGCTCAGGTCGTGATGCAGATGGGAGGCGGCCTGCGCGACGGCGGCGACGAAACAGAGGTCGAAGAAGAGTTCCAGCGGGGTGGAGGACCGGTAAGCCTCGTCGGTCCGGCGGGCCGTCATTCTGCGTAGGTTCAGCACCCGCGTGCCGTGGCCTTCCGCGGCCGGTTCCAGGCCGGCTGCTTCTCTGGTCTCCCCTCTGGTCTCCCCGGGCATGGTTCGGCGATCCGTTCTGGCTGTCCGTGCTGTCCGTGTCAGGTTTTGGTGCCGAGCAGGTCGTGGGCCGCGACCCACAGTGTGTAGGGGTTCGCCAGCTCGGGATGGGCGGCCGTCATCCGGTCGATGAGCTCGCCCGGTGTGGAGCTGCGTTCCAGCGCCGTCTCGAAATCGGCCAGGTAGCGGCGGCTTTCGTCGATCTGGCGGCGGGCGTCGTCGTCGGCGGCCCGTGGGTCGCGGTGGCCGGCGATCAGGGTGTCGGCTTCCAGCGCCGCCACGGCGTCCAGCGCCCGCGTCCAGTCGGCCCGGGAGTCCGATGTCGATCCCATTAGCCACATGTGCGTCCGGTTGTAGACGACGTCACCGGAGACGACCAGGCTCAGGTCCGGTACATGGACGACGCTGGAATGCCCGGTGTCGGTGGTCCCGACCGGGATCACCGTGGCCGATGAGCCTCCGATCGGGATCGTGCTGCCGGTCAGCGGCCCGGGCGGGACGGGCTTGCCGGTCAACTGGCCGGGGAAGAACCCGCCCCAGATCTGCATGTACCCCGCTGAGATCTGCTCCTGCATCGCGGAGATGGACTCGGCCAGGGCCACCGGCCTCGCCTGCGGGAACGCCGCCAGGATCTCCGGCAGCCCGAGGAGGTGGTCGGCGTGCGGATGGGTGATGTACACGTACTCGGGCTCGCAGTCGTGGGACTTCACCCACGCCGCCAGCTCCCGGGCCTCTCGCACGGTGATGAGGCAGTCGACCAGCACGGCACCGTCGTCATCGCTGATCAGCGTCGACGTGGACGGCGGCCAGGTCGCCGGGCCCACCGCCTCCTCGAATCCCGGTACCGCACTCGGGATCGGCTTGGGATCCACCACGAACACGTCAAAGTCAAGGCTCATCGTCTTCTCCGGCATCGCTGACTCAGCTGGACCTCATGGTCACCCTGGGGGCCGGCGGCGGAGTATCAGCATGTTGACTGCACTGCGAGCCGCGGCCGGGTGCAGTCATGTTGCTGATACCACCCCACGGTGCGTTGCCGGATGCTGGTGCTCATGAACCTGAACGCAGCCACATCCGGGGGCGGCGCGCGCCTGCTGGCGGACGGGAACCAGGTGCCGGTGCTCGGCCTCGGCGTCTGGCAGGTGCCGGCCGGGCGTGAGTGCGTCAACGCCGTGCGCTGGGCGCTCGACGCCGGCTACCGGCATATCGACACGGCTCAGGCATACGGCAACGAGGAAAGCGTCGGCCGCGCCCTCCGCGGCAGCGGCGTACCGCGCGACCAGGTGTTCATCACCACGAAGTTCCATCCACGGGCCAACGATCCGGTCGCCCAGGCAGAAGGCAGCCTTCGTCGTCTCGGCCTGGAGCAGATCGATCTCTACCTGGTCCACTGGCCCGAGGGCGGCCCGACCCGGGCCTGGGCCGGGATGGAACGTGCCCAGGAGCTGGGACTGGCCCGTTCCATCGGGGTCTCCAACTACGACGCGGCCGAACTCGAGGCCGTGATCGCCGCGGGAACGGTTCCGCCAGCCGTCAACCAGATCCTGTTCAACCCGCGGCACCGTCGGCGGGCGCTCCTGGACGCCTGCGGCCGGTTCGACGTCGCTGTCGAGGCCTACAGCCCGCTGGGCACCGGCCGGTACGTCGACGACACCACCGTGGCCGGGATCGCCCGACGGACGGGCCGGACACCGGCACAGGTGCTGCTGCGCTGGGGCCTGCAGCACGGACTCGTGGTCGTGGCGAAATCAACGCACCGCGACCGCATCCACGAGAACGCGCAGATCCACGACTTCACCCTGTCGGCCGAGGACATGGCCGAACTCGACGCACTCGACCGGACCGGCGGCACCGACCGCGCGCTCGAAGCCAAGTGGTGGTCGCACCCAAGGAGTACGCAATGCCCATGATCGACGTGTACGCCACAGCGGGCACCTTCACGGACGGGCACCAGCTCGCCAAGGACCTCGCTGCCACCCTGATGGCCATCGAGGAGGTTCCGGACATCCCGATGTTCCGCCAGAACACCGCGGCCTTCATCCACGAGTTGCCGGCAGGCGACCTGTCGAACGTCGACGGCGCGTCCAACTACGTACGCGTGCAGGTGCTGACCAACGCGGGTGCTCTCGACCGCGACAAACAGATCGCGGTGGTGAGCCGGTTCACCGGCATGGTCGCGGAGGCTGCCGGCGACCCGACGCTCGCGGATCGCACCTGGGTGTTGCTGACCGAGGCCGTGCCCGGTGGGTGGGGGCTGGGCGGTCATGCCAACACCAACGACGAACTCGTCGCCGCGGCGCGCAAGCAGATCGCGGAGCTGCAGGCGATGGCCGGGGAGCAGTGAGGTAGGCGCCGGGGACCAGTGATGCAGGCGACGGTCACGCCTGTTCGTGGATCCAGGCTTCCGCCAGCGTGGTCCATATCGCGGCCTCGCCGGCGTTCCGGGCGAGGCCGAGGCTGTGCGGGCCGTGGGCGAACACGTGCACGGCGTGGGGGACTTGGCCGGCCGCGAGCGCCGCGGCAAGGCGGTAGGTGTGTTCGGCGGGGACATAGGGGTCCTCCGCGGTGTGCCAGACGAAGAACGGCGGCGACTGGGGCGTGACCAGCGAATCCAGCGATGTCGACCGGCGCAGCTCGGGGCCGGCGTCCTCGCCGAGAAGGATCACCCGGGCCGGACGGTAGGTCTCGGTCTCCATCGAGGTGATGGCGTAACCGAGCACGGCGAAGTCCACCGCCTCATCGGGCGGGGCGCCCGGCGCGAGGGCGGCCAGCCCGGCCAGATGACCTCCCGCGGAGAACCCGATGAGACCGATGCGCTGTGCGCCGGCTCCCCGCCGGCGGCGGATCTCGGCGCGCAGCGCGTTGAGCGGCTCCGGGTGCCGGGCGCGGAGCGGATAGCGGAACACGCTCGCCCGCACGCCTATGTCGCCGAGCCAGTCCACCACCGGCTCGGCCTCGTGCGCAGCGTGTTCGGCGTACCCGCCGCCGGGCAGGACGATCATGTGGGTGCCGGTCATCGAGGGCCGCCGAGGAAGGCGTCGACGTCCGCGGCGAATTCCGCGTGGTGCTGGAACAGGAACCCGTGCGCCGAGTCGGGATAGATCTTCACGCGGGCCTGCGGGATGAGACCCGCGAGCAGGTGGGAGTAGTGCGGCAGGATCATCGGGTCGCTGTCGCCGTTCGCCACGAACACGGGCATCCTCAGGCAGCTGAGCCGCTGGAGCTTCGCGTGATCGGGGATCCCCCACGTGCACACCGCGTCGTACTGCGCCTCGCGGGTCGCCCAGTCGGTCGCCGTGTCCCGGTCTTCGCTCCGGGCGCCGTAGATCCGCTGCAGGGTTTGCCGGCCGGCCCGCAGGCTTGCCGGGGATCCGGTGAAGAAGACGCTCAAGTATTCCTCGGGGCTGGTCTCAGGGTTGCCGACAGCGTAGATGACCTCGGGGGCCCAGCCGTGCATGCCGTCGGCGCCCTGCGGTGCCGACGAGGCGAGGACCAGCCTTCTGACGAGCGCCGGCCTGGTCAGGGCGATCTGCTGCGCGACGAAGCTGCCGAGGGAGAATCCCAGGACATCGACCTGGCCGAGGCCCAGGGCCCCGATCGCCTCGATGAAGGCGATGGCGTCGTGTGCCATCTGGTCCGCGGTGTTCGGAGTCGTCCCGGTGGAGCCGCCGACTCCGGCGTTGTCGAAGGCGATGACACGCCGGGCCGGTGCCAGCGCGTCGATCAGCGCCGGATCCCAGTTGTCGAGGTTTCCACGGAAGTGCTGGAGAAGGACCAGCGGCACACCAGCGCCGTCGTCCGTCGGGCCGGTGTCGCGGTACGCGTAGTCGATGCCGTTCGCGGCCTTGACCCGCTCGTTCGGCAGACCTGAGTACGAGTTGAGCTCCATGACCCGAGCGAATCAGCCGCGGCGCGGCGGCGGAATCCGCATGTTGACTGCACCGGGCCGCCGCGGGGGAGGTGCAGTCGGGTTGCGGATACCGGCCGCCGGGTACCGGGTGATCCGCTACGACCGGCGGGGGTTCGGCCCGTCGAGCAAGCCCGCGACCGGCTACGACCGGCGCGGTGCTCGGCGGGTTCTCGATGGGCACCGGGTACGTACGGCTCGGGCTGGGTGGACAAGGCGGTGCTGATCGGGACGGTCCCGCCGTTTCTGCTGAAGGCGGCCGACAATCCCGAGGGCGTCGACGGCCAGGCGTTCGAGGCCACGGCGGGACGACTGCCCGCCTTGGTCGCGGATCTCAGGCTGGTCAGGGTCGAGGGCGGCCGGCACGACATCTGCTGGACGCACCACGAAGAGGTCACCCAGGCTCCGCTGGAGTTCCTCGCCGCCTGACGTACGCGTCACAGGGCTTGCAGAAAGCCGACGAGCAGTTGGTTGACCTGGGCGGCGTGCGTCCAGATGATCGCGTGCCCGCCGTCCGGTATCACCGCGAGGCGGGCGTCGGCCAGCATCACGGCCAGGCGGTTCCCGGTCGCGCCGGGCGGCATGACCCTGTCCTGAGCGCCCTGCACGATCAGGACGGGGATCGTGATGCGGGCGACGTCGTCGCGGAAGTCCTCTCGCCAGGCGACCGCGCAGCCCAGGGCCGCGATCGCGGACACCCGGAGCGCGACGTGGAAGCTGTTCTGCCAGGCCTGGTCGCTCACCCGGCTCCCGCCGAGCAGGTCGGTGTTGCGGTAGTCGGTGTTGTAGTAGTCGATGTTGTAGTACCGGTCCAGGTAGGCCTTGATCGCCGCCGGGCGGTCGGCGGACAGCTCGCCGAGGAAGGCGTCGAGGACGCCCGGGGCGATGCCCTCCGGGTTGGCGTCGGACCGGGGCAGGAACGGCGGCAGAGGCGCCAGCAGCGCCGCGCCGCGGACCCGCCGCTGCCCGTACGTTCCCAGGTACCGGGTCAGTTCCCCGGTGCCGGAGCAGCAGCCGACGAGCACCGCGTCCAGCACATCCAGGACTTCCAGCAGTATGTTCAGGTCCGCGGCCAGCGTGTCGTAGTCGTAGCCCACCGCCGGCCGGCCCGAGTCGCCGCCGCCGCGCCGGTCGTAGCTGATGACGCGGTACCCGGCCGTGAGCAGAGCCGCCTCCTGCTTCTCCCACGAGCGCCCGTCGGCGAGGTAGCCGTGGACCAGGACGACGGGCGGGCCCGCGCCGTGGTCCTCGTAGTGGATCCGGATGTCACCGGTGTTCTCCCGGCCGACCATGACATACGGCATCACGAACCCGCGTTCCATCGCGCGCAGGGGACAGCATCCATACACTCAACCCTGTGCCGCGCAGCGGCCGTCCGGTATCCGCAACCTGACTGCACACGGCCTCGCGTGACCGGATCACCTTGGCTGTGTGCGGGCCTGTATTCGGCCGGGTGGGGGTGGCGTTTCCGCGATGACCCGCAAGGACACCAACGTGATCGGGCGGCGGGAGGAGCTGTCCCTGCTGCGGGAACTGATCACCCCGCCCCACAAGGAATGCCACGTTCTGCTGCTCCTGGGCGATCCGGGTCTGGGCAAGACCGTCCTGCTGGCCGAAGCAGCGCGCGAGGCCAAGGCGGCGGGGATGCGGGTGCTGGCGACCACCGGCAGGGAGTCGGAGCAGGACCTGGCGTTCGCCGGGCTGCACCAGCTGCTGCGCCCGGTGCTGGACCGTGTGGCCCGCCTGCCGACCCGTCAGGCCGAGGCGCTGCGCGGTGCGTTCGGGCTCTCCGACGACCCCGCGCCGCCCGACGCCCTGCTCACCGGGATCGCCGTACTCACTCTGCTGTCCGAGCTGTCCGACGAGCAGCCGCTGCTGGTGGCAGCCGACGACACGCAATGGCTGGACCGTGCCTCCCTCGACGCGCTCGCCTTCGCCGCCCACCGCCTGGAATCGGAGCAGCTCGTGCTGCTGGCCGGCGCCCGCGGGAACGTACCTCCCGCCGGTTTCGAGCGGGACCTGCCGCAGCTCCTGCTGCGACCACTCACCCGGCCGGACGCGGGCCTGCTCCTGGACGCGCAACCGCGCCCGCCGCACGGTCGGCTGCGTGAACAGGTGCTGGCCCAGGCGGTCGGCAACCCACTGGCACTGATCGAGCTGGCCAGGGTGATCGCCACGGATCCCGACGCGGGGCGCCGATGGACCGCCGAGCCGCTGCCGTTGACCGGGCAACTGACCGCCCTCATGGCCGCCCAGTACGTCACTCTGCCCCCGGCGGCCCGATCCGCGCTGCTGCTCGCCGCGGCCGCCGACAGCCCGGACCTGACCACGGCGATACCAGGGCTTTCCACCGACGCGCTCGCCCCGGCGGAAGCGGCGGGCCTGATCCGGCTGGACACGCCGGGCCCGCGGTTCGCCCATCCGCTCACCCGGTCGGCCGTCTACCATGCCGCGCCCTTCGCCGAGCGGGCCGCGGCGCATCGACAGGTCGCCGACGCGCTCCGCGACCAGCCCGACCGCCACGCCTGGCACCTGGCGGCCGCCGCGCTGGAACCCGACGAGCACCTGGCCGCACTGCTCGAAGACAGCGCGGCCCAGGCACAGCGCCGCGGCGGCGCCGCCGCGGCGGCACGCGCCCTCGAACGCGCCGCCGAGCTCAGCCCCGGCGAACCCGACAAGGCCCGGCGACTGCTGGCCGCCGCCGAACTCGCCCTGCCCGCCGGACAGGCCGACTGGGTACGCGAACTGGCGGGCAAGGTACTCACGCTGACCTCCGCCCCGGACCTGCGCATCGCCGCCCGGCTGGACATCGGCTGGTCGCTGCTGTGGTCCAACCGCAACGCCGACGCGTTCGACACACTCCTGTCCGTCGCCGCCGAGGCATCCCCGAGGCTGCCGGCCATCGCCTGGCAGGCCGCCTGGATGGCCGCCACGGTCGCCCACCAGACCGGACTCCCCGAAGTCTGCGCCAAGGCACGTGCCGCCCTCGACCTGCTCGATTCCCGGGACGGGCCACCGCCGCCGGCCGAGGACTGGCCCGCCGGCCGTGCCGACGAGTACCGGCTCTGGATCCGGGCCTGCACGGACCCGTTCGGCGAAAGAGCCGACATCGTCCCCCGCCTGCGGCGCACAGCGGGAGGATCCCTCTCGGACCCGGGTACGTTCGGCGCGGCAGCCTGGGTCCTGGACGAAACCGAACTGGCGGTCAGGGTGCTGCGCGAAGCCCTCAGCCGGCTGCGCGCCCCGGGCGTCCGCGGTGCCAGCGGCGGCGTGCTGTCGGCACTGGAATGGGCATGCGTCGACAGCGGGCGCTGGGACGACGCACTCGCCGCCGCCCGAGAGGCGGGCGACATCGCCGCCGCCTACAAGATGGAAACCGTCGCGGGCTCGGCCGACCTCACCACGGCCATCGTGGCGGCCATGCGCGGCGAACACGACCAGGTGGCACCGCTGCTGGCCCGCGTGCGCGCCGCCGTGGACACCTCCGAATACCGCGGGTTCGCCGCCAGGATCTGGCAGACGGCAGGTCTCGCCGCGCTGGCCCAGGGCAACTACGTGACCGCGTACGCGCAGCTCAGCCAGCTCTTCGCCGCCGACGGCACACCCCTGCACCATCACTTCTCGTACCTCGCCGTCGCTGACCTCGCCGCCGCGGCGGTGCGCGCCGAACGGCACCTCGAAGCGCGTACGTTGCTGGAGCGCGCGCTGGCTCGCGTGGACCCCGCGCCCGGGCCGCGCCTGGAACAACTCACGGCCCGGGCCCGCGGACTGCTCGCCGAGCCCGGCAGCGCCGAAGCCCACTTCGCCGCGCCCCTGGCCGATCCCGCCGGAGACACATGGCCGTTCGAACAGGCCCAGCTTCAGCTGGACTACGGGGAATGGCTGCGCCGGCAGCGACGGATCAACGACGCCAAGCCCATCCTCGTGACCGCCCTGGAAACGTTCCGCCGTCTGGGCGCGGCACCGTGGACACGGCGCGCGGAATCCGAGCTGCGTGCCTGCGGCGTAACGGTGCAAGCCCCGCAGGGCGCCCCGGGCGCGCTGGACGGCCTCACCGCTCAACAGCGCGAGATAGTCGTCCTCGCCGGACACGGCCTGACCAACGGCGAGATCGCCGACCGTCTGTTCCTGTCCCCCCGTACCGTCGCCTCACACCTGTATCGCTCCTACCCCAAGCTCGGCATCGCCGGCCGCCACCAACTCCGCGACATCATCGACCAACAGATCACACCACGGGCCGGCCGCTAGTGCGCCGACGACGCCGCCGATCCTGCAGCCGTCGGGGAGCGTGCCCGCCGTGAGGTACTGCGCGCAGCCTTGCCCTGCACAACAAACAACCCCAGGCCAATGACCTGGGGTGTCGTATGGAGCGGGTGACGAGAATCGAACTCGCACTCTCAGCTTGGGAAGCGACGGAGCTTCGGTGGGGAAACGGCTTCTGACCTGGTCATACGCGCTCGAAGGCGGACCTCAATGAGGCGGGGGCGAGCCGCTGTTGACCGTGGTTGTCCGCTCTTGAAGGGCCCTAACAAAGCCGTTGGACGTGGCGGTGATTGATCAGGCAGACGGCGAGGCCGAGGAACGCTTCGTGGATGTCGTCGCGGCGTTCCCAGCGGATGCGTAGGCGGCGGATGCCGTGCAGCCAGGAGATCGTGCGCTCGTCGTGCGCTCGACGACGTAGCGGAAGATGCCCAGGCCGGTGCCATGGGGCTGGCCTCGCTCCGCGATCACTGGTCGGATCCCGCGCTGCCGGAGCGGGCGGCGGTACTTGTCGTGGTCGTAGCCGCGGTCGGCCGGCAGCGCGTCCGGCCGTCGGCGCGGCCTGCCGACCCGTCCGGCGACGGCCGGGATCTTGTCGAGCAACGGCAGGAGTTGGGTGACGTGGCCCACGGTTTCCGCCGGTCGGCGACACCGCGAGCGGGATGCCCTGCCCGTCGACGATGAGGTGGTGCTTGCTGCCCGACCGTGCGCGGTCGACCGTGCTGGGACCGCTTTGGGGCCCCGCCGGGCCGCGCGGACGTGCGAGGAATCGATCATCGCCCGGGACCGGTCCAGCTTGTCCTTCGACCGCAGCTTCTCCGGCAGCACCACGTGGAGCTGGTCCCGGGCGCCGGCCTCGCCCCATGCGGCCGGCCGCCGCCGGCAGGTCATGCCCGAGCCGAAGCCCAGCTCCTGCGGCAGGTACTCCCACTGGATGCCGGTGTGCAGGACGAACAGGATCCCGCACAGGGCCTGCCGGTCCGGCACCCGCGGCCGTCCCTCGACCAGCTTTGGCACCGGCTCGGGCAACAACGGCTCGATCAGCGACCACAGTTCATCCGACACGATCCACGGCCGCGACTGACGATTCCCCACGACCAGACCAGCGAGCAGACAAGCCAACCGTCACACGATCAACGGCTTTTGTTAGAGCCAGTAAGTGGGCGCCCAGGCTGACGTCTCTACGAGCACGAAGAGGGACGTGTGGCTCAAAAGCTACGCAACCTATCGACTCCAAATCTTACTTAACGGCGCAATGCATACCTAAACGGCCACTAAGGCGCTTACGGCGCGGGCCGCAAGTGGGGGGCCCGACTAACCAAGCTGGCGAGACGTCGTTCGGTCTCAGAATCGGCCGGCGCAAAGACCTGTAGGCGGTGGCCCGACCGTGGTGCCAGCCAGGTGTTGGACACCTCGAAGTGGAGCTCACCGACGATGGCGTTGCGAATCGTCCGAACTCCGGAGTCCTCGACCTGCGCAATCGTGTGACGGTCCCATAGTTCGGCGAACTCCGGGGACACTGCCCGAAGCCGGGACACGAGGTTCCGCCACAGGGGGTCACCGACATGGTCGGCCATGGCGACTCGTAGGTTGGCGACCATGCGCGCGGCGGTGGCTTCCCAGTTGACGATGCTCTTCCGCCAAGCCGGGTGGGTGAATGTCAACCACACGCAGTTGGGGTCTGCTGCAGGTTTGGGTGACAGGTTCGGTCACACGACCTGGAGGGCCGGTGTGGTCATGACGGTCTCGAATTC